>NZ_JBFLAB010000007.1:0-116416 GCF_040742695.1 Microbulbifer discodermiae
GTTTCGCCGCTTGAAAGGTTTCCGAAGAATATTTAGTCGATTTGATAAGTTGGATGTCGTTTTTAAGTTCTTCATCAACTTTTCATTGATCGCTGACCGGCTAATTAGTGTTAACAGGCCCTAGCAGGTTGTTGAAAAAGGCATCCTGCCTGTTTCAAAACACGAAAAGCGAAAAATGTGATTTTCACTTTTCTCCCAAAATCAACGACTTAAGCGTCGTCGATTTTGCCGGAACATCCATAATCCGGTACCAGGCGTCGAACTTCTTCGAACTTCAACAGCCTGCTAGGCCGGCGAACTGGTCTTCGCCGGGTAGTGACCGGGATCAATCCGGGAGTCGGAAGGTGATCGGCAGGGTGAATTCATAGGTATCCTGCGCCAGTTGCGGCGGTACTGCGGGGTAGGGGGCCGCAGTTTCCACCGCGGCCACCGCCGCGCGGTTGAGGCTGCCAAAGCGCGATTCCTGCATGGTCTGTACTTCGGTCACATAGCCTCTGGAGTTGATGATCACTTTCAGGCGTACACTGCCTTCCTGCCCGCGTTCCTGGGCGCGTTTGGGGTAGCGGATGTGCTTGAAGGTGTGGCGTGCGAGCACTGCCTGGTAGACCTGTCGTGCCAGCAGTGTATCCACGGTAATGGGGGCCTCTTCTTCTTCCTCCACAGCTTCTATTTCGCTCTCCGGGGTGGCTTCTTCGGGCGGTGGCGCTGCGGGTTGCGGCTCGCTGCGCTGTGGCGGTGCATTGTTTGGAGCGGGGGACGGCGTCGGTTGCAGTGACGCGAGCGAGGGCGGAGGAATCTCCGCAGCCAGTTCCGGCCCGGCGGGTGCAGCAGTAGTCGTGACTGCGGGCGCTGTTGCGACAGACTCCTGGCTTGCTGCTTGCTCGGACTCAGGGGGTGCGGCGTAACTGGTGCGAACCTCCTCAATACGGCCTTCGCTCGGTGCCAGCAATTCGTATCTGTCCAGCAGGGAGCCGGAGACTTCACCGGCGGCCAACAGTGCTTCGCGAAAATCCGTGGATGGGGGAATAGGGCCTACCCAGGCGCGCAACAGAGTGTTGAAAAAGTTTCTGCTGTCGATGCTGCGCAGGGCCACACCGTCGAGAGCAATGGTGGTTACCCCCGACTCGCCGGAAAAGTCCACGCTGAGCTGGTCGCCCTGGTATAGCCGCCCCTTGAGAAGGTTGGCGAAAGCCACCATATTTTCCGCCTGGTTGCTCAGGGTATCGCCGGGATTGTTTATGGCGATACTCTCCACCCACTGATTGCGCAGACTGCGGGAGGACAGGCTGTCGGCGACAATGCGCACCTCGATCCTGCGGTTGGTATTGTTGTCCAGGAGCAGGCTGGTGGTATTTGCGGGGACATCCGAGTAGACCGCCACTATGTAACGATCCTTGTTGAACTGTTGCTCCAGGGCAAGTCCGTTCAAAAGGGGTTCGGCTTGAGCGGATAGTGCCGTCGCGAACACCATGAGGGCGATGACATATTTTATCGTTTTCATGGCTTAGAGGATTCCTTTTTACCGGATGGGAAGGATCCGGCGGATAGGATTACTGGCACCCCCCCTCCCCGGAGCGCACCGGCCAGACCGGCAGAAGGAGACAACTGCTCCAACTGCACAAAAAAGCGGAGTTGAAATTGATCTGGACTGAGTCTAACTCTACTGAAACTGCAACGGAGTTCAAGTCCGGAATGGGCAGAAAGTCTCGTTTTAGAGACAATGGGCTTGAGGGGGGAAGACAGTGGCCATCCTGGAGATACACTGCCTCCGCCGATAAATAGTTACAGCCTGGTTTGGATTGCGCTCCCGGTATTCAAGAGTCGCTTTCCGGGTCCGCAGGCATATGGAACCCCCCGGCCTGGCGGCGACACCTGCCGGTGCCCACTATAGGACTGTCTGAGGCGAGGGTTCGCCTTGACCGGGGGTTGGCTGACAACGGAACCTTATCTTAATGATTGATTACTTGAACCATGAACACTAAACCACTCAGTGACTTTCCGCGGGAATCCATTGATCGCCTTTTAAATGTCATTCATTTGTTTCGCGACATTCGCGCTGCCAGTGAGTGGCAGTATGACGTACTGCTAAAACGCTCCCAGTTGGTCACTTTGCAATCAGGCGAAAAACTTTTCCGGGCCGGCGACGTCGATCAGTGGGTTTACTTTCTTCTGCGGGGAGAGCTGCACGTACATATGCCGTGCGGCGACGGCAAGGATCCACCCTCCGGCAAGCCACTGGCGGTGATTCGGCCCGGTGAACTCTTTGGTGACCTCTCCATGCTGCTGGCTGAGCCGCGCAGTGCAACCATTGTCGCTGCCCCCGACAATGGGGAGATGCAGGTGTTGGGGCTGGATTGCGCACTGTTCAGCGATCTGGACGACTTCTCCTTACTGCACCTGACCACCAAACTGGTGTTTTACCGCAATATGGTGCACTCACTGCGCTGGAAGCTGGAGGTCTACCGTTCCAGGTACCCGGAGCATGAGCTGGCGGATAGCCACCGCAGGCTCCGGCTCTATACCGGCGCCAAGAATACTCGCGACGAATTAGTGGCGCTGGCCGGGCAAGCCGGAGCCCTGGCACGGATACTGCTCGACTGGAATGTCGAATTCGGCAGCGGGGAGCTCGTCGATGAAGAAACGGATATGGCGGATTTTCTCGAATCCCTCCTGAACTGATCTGATCCAACCGATCGACGGTATTACTAACCCGGTAACTCAATAGGTTGCTGGGTTAATCATAGCCGGTAATGTCGATCCACCTCCCAATCCCATCTCCCGTAAGGGAAGGGGTAGGGCCCGTGTGTAATTTGTTTGTGCCTTCTGAGGAGAAGTAGTGTCTGCGACTGCCTTTTACGGGGGGACGCTGACGAATTCCGCAATCAGAGTGATTCCACCCGCACCTTTCCTGGGGCCCGGCCGTATACTGTTTAAGGCACCTCTGGTTTATCGGAGGAGTGGACTGAGCTTGCACCGAATTAATAACCCGGCAGCTCAATAAGATGCCGGGTTACTGGGGTACAAGGATGTGTCACTGCCGGCAGGGGCCGGTGCAGCCCCTGAAGCGCAAGTGATCCTGCGTAATTCGCAGCTTTTCAGGAGTGACAATCCTATGGATGGGGGATCTCCTCTTCCTCTATTGGGTTGCCGGGTTAATAACAAGTGGTGGCTTAATCTTTCCGAGTACAGCTTTGGGCAGAGCGGCCCCTGGTTTTTTATATGGGTGTCTATTACATGGATTTTTTCACATCGATCTGGCGGCAACGCAACTACCGCATAGCGATATCGTTTGCCTTGCTGGCACTGGCCTGGCTGGTGACTGGCGTATTGAAGTCAGAGCCACAGAATAGGACTGCCGCAGCGACCGCCGGGGCGGAGGCAAACAGCAGTCCCCTGCGGGTTGTGGTGCGCCGGATCAATGCGCAACCCTTTATCACCCGTGTGGTGGTGAACGGACGCACCGAGCCCAACCGCAGTGTGCGCTTAAAGGCAGAACTGGATGGGGTGATTGTGCGCCTACCGGTGGCGGAGGGCGAAGCGGTAGTGAAAGGACAGGTTATCTGTGAAATTGGTGCCAGGGACCGGCCTGAGCGTCTGGTCCAGGCTAAGGCGGTATTGCGCAAGGCGGAGCTGGATTACGCCGGTGCCGAAAGACTGCAGAAGAAGGGGCTGCAGTCGGAGACCGATATGGCCCAGCGCGAGGTGGCGCTGGCCAACGCGCGCGCTGAACACAAGCGGGCCGGCCTGGATGTTGACAACCTGCAGATCCGCGCCCCTTTTGATGGCGTGGTCAACCGGCATGCAGTCGAACTCGGGGACTTTGTGCGCCGCGGCGACGAATGTGCAACGCTGCTGGACCTGGACCCGATGCTGGTGGTGGGAGAAGTGGCGGAGTCCCAGGTGGCCGCTCTGTTATCCGGCGGACCGGCCAGTGCCCAACTGCAGGAGGGACAGCTACTCAGGGGGCAGTTGCGCTATATCAGTCGGCAGGCGGATGCGGTGACCAGGGGTTACCGGGTGGAGGTAGCCGTGGACAACCACTCCGGTGCTCTGCGCGGGGGGCTCAGCGGGCGGCTGGTGTTGCCCATGGGAGAAGTATCGGCGCACCGGATTAATTCCTCCCTGTTAACGCTGGATGATGACGGCAACCTGGGAGTCCGCACCATCGACGACGACAACCGGGTGCAATTTGTCCCGGTGGGTTTGGCCGGTGACAGTGAAGACGGGGTCTGGGTGACGGGCCTGTCGGATCCGGCGGCGCTGATCACGGTGGGGCAGGAATATGTCAGCCCGGGAGATGTCGTGGCAGCGGAAATTGAGCCAGCGGCTAGTCATCTGTCAGTATCCATACCGCTCGAGCGGCAAGGCGCTGTGCCTGCGACGGACAGCCAAACGCCACAGCGTGGAGAGGGGCAATGAAACTGTTGGAAAGTGCGGTGCGGCGCGCCCGCAGCACGGTTTCACTATTGTTGCTGGTGCTCGTCGTCGGCATTGTCGCGCGGTCTATGATGACCATTGAAGCCAACCCCGAAGTCAACCCTCCATTTGTGGTGGTGCAGGTGCGCCATGAGGGAATTTCGCCGGAAGATGGTGTGCGGTTGCTGGTCCGTCCCCTGGAGCAGGAACTGAGAAGCATCGAGGGTGTGGAAGAGGTTATCTCCACAGCGCGCGAGTCCCTGGCATATGTGGTTCTGGAGTTCGATTCCGGGATTGACGTCGACGATGCGATAGACGAGGTCCGCACCGCAGTTGATCGCGCCAGGGCCGAACTGCCGCGCGAGGCAGATGAGCCCATGGTGGAGGAAGTGGCGGCGCAACCGTTTCCCGCCATTGTGGTAACGCTGGCTGGCGCTCGGGTGGGTGAGCGGGCGCTGCTGCAGGCGGCACAGCGCCTGCAACGCAAAATCGACAATATCAGTAGCGTACTCGATTCCGATTTGCGCGGTAACAGAGAAGAGGTGGTGGAGGTCTCCATAGACCCGGTGCGCCTTGAGCACTACGGCATTACCAGCAGGGAGCTGATCAACGCGGTGCTCGGCAATAACCTGCTGATCACCGCCGGTGAGCTGCAAACGGACGGCGGTCGTTTTTCGGTCAAAGTGCCGGGCCTGATCGAGTCGGCGCGGGATGTTTACGGTATTCCCCTGCGCAGTTCCGGTGCCGGTGTGGTCACTCTGGGCGACGTCGCCAATATTCGCCGGACTTTCAAGGATGCCGAGAGTTTTACCAGTGTCAACGGCCGGCCCGGTCTGGCGATCAATGTGAACAAGCGCAATGAGGCCAGCTCGGTGGAACTGGCGGATGCGGTGCGGGTTGCGGTACAGGAGGAGCTGCCCTACCTGCCGCGGGGAATAGAAGTCAATTTTATCTTCGATCAGTCGGAGTTTGCCCGCGACATGGTGAGCGAGATGCAGGGCAATATTCTCACGGCGATGCTGCTGGTGATGATTATTGTGGTGGCCGCGCTGGGGTTCAGGTCCGGCATGTTGGTGGGATTTGGTATTCCCTTCTCGCTCCTGTTTGGCTCCATTGTCACCTGGTATTTGGGCTACTCATTCAATTTCATGGTGATGTTTGGCATGTTGCTGGCGCTGGGCATGCTGATTGATGGCTCTATCGTGATCACCGAGTACGCCGATCGCAAGATGGCGGAGGGCATGTCGGCCGGTGTCGCCTATAGGCTGTCCGTGCGGAGGATGTTCTGGCCGGTGGTGGCCTCCACCGGCACCACACTGGCGGCTTTTCTGCCGATCATGTTCTGGCCGGGTGTGGTTGGTGAATTTATGCGCTATCTGCCGGTAACCGTATTTGCGGTGCTTGCGGGTTCGCTTTTGTACAGCTTGTTTTTTGCCCCGGTACTGGGCTCCCTGTTTGGCAGGGGCCACCTCGATGTCTCCAGACAGCGGTACCTTCGACAATTGGAAAACCAGCCGGAAAAACTGCGCGGATTGACGGGCACCTATGCGCGGATACTCGGCGCTGTAGTTCGCCGGCCGATATGGGGCCTCGTGATTACCCTGCTGATCCTGCGGGGTATCCTGTTTGCCTACGGCCAGTGGGGCGTCGGCGTGGAGTTCTTTACCGACACGGAGCAACAGTACGGCAATGTTGAGGTTCGGGCCCAGGGTAACCTTTCGGTGGCGGAGAAAAAACAGCTGGTCGGGCAGGTTGAAAGCGCCGTACTGGCGGTGCCGGAGGTGCGTGTGGCCTACACGGCGATAGGCTCCGGCGGCCTGACCGGCAACAGGGAGCAATCACCGGACATGATCGCCAATATACTGGTGGAGTTGTACCCCGCACAGGAGCGTGAGCGCCGCAGTAGCGAAATCTTTGCCGACCTGCGCGCGCGCAGCGCAAATCAGGCCGGTATCAAGGTGAGTGCCAATGCGTTCGAGGGGGGGCCACCGGTGGGTAAGGATATAGTGCTCGAGTTGCGCTCGCGGGATTACGATACCCTGCTGGCGGAAACCTGGCGCCTGCAGCGGGCGATGGAAAGAGAATTCAATGGTTTGCGGGATGTCGTCAATACAGCACCGCTGCCCGGTATTCAGTGGGAGGTTGAGGTGGATCGCGCCAAGGCCGCACTCTACGGTGCGGACCTCACTGAAATTGGTCATGCCGTGCAACTGGTCACCAACGGTGTACTGATGGCGGAGTATCGTCCGGACGATAGTGATGACGAAGTGGATATCCGCATCCGCTATCCGGCGGATGCCCGCGGGCTCTCCGCGCTCGGCCAGTTGAAGGTAAATACGCGGGCCGGCGCAGTGCCCATCAGCAGTTTTGTGCATACGCTGCCCAAACCAAAGGTGGACAAGATCGAGCGGGTGGACGGCATCACCAGAATGCAGGTAAAGGCCGACGTCGATGAGGGAGTACTTGCTGACGATAAGGTGGCTGAATTACGCGCTTGGTTGGAGCAGAATCCCCTGGACAGCAGGGTGGCGATATTGTTTCGCGGCGCCGATGAGCAGCAGAACGAATCCATGCAGTTTTTAGTGGTGGCATTCCTGCTGTCGCTGTTCCTGATGTTTATCCTGCTGGTGACCCAGTTCAACAGCTTTTACCAGTCGCTGCTGATACTGTCGTCCGTGGTGATGTCCACCATAGGCGTATTGTTGGGGCTTCTGGTGACCCAGACCACTTTCAGTGTAATCATGACCGGAGTCGGTATCGTCGCACTGGCGGGTATCGTAGTGAACAACAATATTGTGCTGATCGACACCTTTAATTTTGTGCGCAACAGCGAGCCCGGGCTGTCACCGGCAGCGGCGGCCATCAAAGCAGCGGCCCAGCGGCTGCGGCCGGTATTTCTCACTACCGCCACCACCATCCTGGGCCTGTTGCCGCTGGCGCTGGGGGTCAGTATTGATATGGTGAACCGCGACGTGGTCGTGGATGGGGTAATCGCCTCTTTCTGGGTAAAACTCGCCAGTGCGATCGTTTACGGCCTGACCTTTTCCACCCTGCTGACTCTGGTGGTGACGCCCATCATGTTGGTGCTGCCGGGACGCCTGCGGGATCTGGCCAGCCGGTGGTTGCCGCTACGCGCTGGAGGGGCACCACTGGGGAGAGGGTGAGCGGCTGTCCGGTTTTTCCAGTGCTGACGGCAGGGTAACGACAATTATCTCAGGAG
The DNA here is from genome assembly GCF_040742695.1 of Microbulbifer discodermiae. Lineage (NCBI taxonomy): Bacteria > Pseudomonadati > Pseudomonadota > Gammaproteobacteria > Cellvibrionales > Microbulbiferaceae > Microbulbifer > Microbulbifer discodermiae. The sequence goes on from NZ_JBFLAB010000007.1 coordinate 7,637, forward strand.
TGTCCAGTATGCCAGCGGAGTGGCCGACTGAAGTAGTCAGACGGGCAGAGTCACTGCATATGGAGTTGTGCGCTGACATTGACCGCTTTGTCGATTGGCACCAGTTGCCGGATTTCTTTCGGCCACTGGTGGAGCACTACTATCTCCCCTTGGCACTCTGGCTCTCTGACTGCAAGCGACAGCAGCATACGCTGGTGGTGGGTATCTGCGGTGGTCAGGGTTCAGGTAAGTCCACCCTCGCTGAGTTTTTACATCTGGCCTGGGAGTATCTCGGTCTTCGCAGCGCGGGTTTTTCCCTGGACGACATTTATCTGAGCCGGGCGCAACGGGCCCAATTGGCGGCGGATGTACACCCGCTTCTCGCCACTCGTGGAGTGCCCGGCACACACGACATACCGCTGGGTATGGATATCATTGATCGACTGTGTGGACTCGGTGGACCAGGTCCAGTGTCGCTTCCCATGTTCGACAAGGGCGCCGATGATCGAAGGCCGCGGTCTCTCTGGCCAGTCCAATCCGTGCCGGTGGATATTTTGCTGCTGGAAGGCTGGTGTGTCGGGGCCCGCCCTTGGAGGGGTGGGGAAGCGCCAATTAATACCCTTGAGCAGCATGAAGATTCCGATGGCAGTTGGCGCAACTTTATTAATAAGCAGCTCCGCGGCCCCTACCGCGATCTGTTCGCACGCCTGGATAGACTGGTAATGCTGAAAGTGCCGGATATGGACTCTGTGCTGGACTGGCGCTCCCTGCAGGAGCAAAAACTGCGTGCGCGTGGCGGCAAGGGAATGCGCGCAGATGAAATTGGGCGGTTTATCCAGTATTACGAGCGGATCACTGTCAATATGCTTGCGGAGATGCCACAACGGGCGGACTGCGTCCTGGAGTTGGGGCGGGATCACTCTATTTGCGGTGTGCGCCTGAACCCCGGGCCCCCAGGGGATAGGGTTGAAAAGCAAAAAACCCGGCGCTAGTGGCCGGGTTTTTTGTGCGGTGGGTGAGGCCCGCCGCGATGGTCTTCGCTCAACCGGCGATTATTTGGCTTTTGGCGGCCGGCCGCGACGCCCTGGGGTTTTCTTTGCCGGGGCGGCTTTCACAGCGGTAGCCTTTTTCGGACGGCCGGGTGATTTCTTTGGACGGCCGGGAGATTTCTTCGGACGGCCGGGAGATTTTTTCTCCTCCCCGGTGCTGGCGGCCGCTTTCTTTGGTCGACCCGGCTTCTTTTTGGCTTTAGCTGCCGCCTTTTTCTTTTCAGCAGCGGCTTGCTTTTTGGCCTTGGCGGCTGTCTTTTTCGCCTCGGCGGCTGCTTTCTTCTTGGCGGCCGCGGCCAGAGTCTTAGCTACCGCGGCTTCTTCCTTGGCCACAGCCTTGGCCACCTGGCTGGCAATCTTATTGGCAGACTTGATGCTTGCCAGCTGCGCTTTGGCGTCCTCTGCGGCTGATTTGGCTTTGTCCGCAGCCGACTTTGCAGCTGCGACGGCAGCCATAGCAGCCTTGAGCTGTTTCTGCTGGGCAGCAGTCTTCTTTTTGGCGCGAACAGCTTTAAGCTTGGTCCGAGCGGTTTTTGCTTTGGCGGCGGTCTTGGTTGCGTCTTTGGACAGCTTGTCAGCAGCCTTGGTTGCATCTTTTTCCTGCTTTTCGCGCGCGCTTTCCAGCTTGGACTTGAGCGCTTTCAGCTCCGCCTCGAGTGTTGCAACAGTTCCAACCGTTGCCTTTGCTTTCTTACGTGCAGCCATAAAATATCCCTGTGTTCAATTGTTGTGGTGGGTGAAAAAAATCTTCGCGCTAATTGCATCGTATTTATATACTGAAATGCAAGTCCTTTAAGGCGATTTTACTGTGATATGAATAAATTTAAGGGTATTTTTACATTCATCGGCTTCATTTGGCTGTGGATTTGCGGCTTTTGGGCGGTTTATCAATATTGTTATTCCGGACAGGTTGCCTGGCTGGGAGTGTTATTGAGTGCCTGGAGTTTGCCGGTGTGGATGTGGCTGAGGTATTGCTGGCCACTCAGATTTAGTGGAGATCAGCGCGAATCCCCGGCCTTCGCGATGGTCCTGCTGGGGTTGGCAGTCGCCCTGCTTTTCGACCGGGGATATGGGCCGCCCGTCTACCTGACAATCTATAACCTGTTTCTCCTGTTACTGTATCTGTTTCACATGAGTGCCGTGAAACACCCCTCGCTACCACCGGTGAATGGCATATTTCCCGGCCTCAGTTGTGTGGGCGGTATCGACTGGAATGCCACCGCAGCAGCGGGACAAAGGGGGATGGAAGGGGTGCTGTTGTTGTTTTTGCGCGGCACTTTCTGCGCAGACAGCCTGCGACAGGTCGCGACACTAGGCGCTTTACGGTCCAGCCTGGAAAAAAACGGAGCCATGGTAGTGCTGGCCAGTACCGAGAGTGAAGTGCACTGGCAGAAGCTACAGGCGGAAGGTCTACCTGTGGAAATTATCCAGCTGGCGGCCGGGGCAAAAGAAAATATGGCCTTTGTCGCCGCACAGGCTATGCCGGTCTGGCTGAGGCTGGCCGCAACTATAGTGCCGCGGTTTCGCTACCTGGCGGATTCGACAGCTGTGTGTCGCCCGAGCGCCTGGCTGCTGGATAAAGACGGCTATGTGCTCTGGCGGCAGCCGGCGGCAAACTACCGGCAGCCGGCTGAGATGTCAATGTTGCGCAGCCAGTTGTTCCGTCTGGGTGAATGACCGCTGCTCGGCACTGTGGTTCCAATTGTGAAACAGGGAATTAGCCATCAGTTGGGGGGATGGCTGTTGGTATCTGAGTGCCAGAAAGAGCGAATTACTCGCCGAATAATGGACAGTAGCCCAAGTCTTTTGGCCTGTTATCCCGGCGAGTTGTCTCAGGTAGGAGCAAAGGATGGGCGTTACAGGGGTCCGTAAGGGAGGTAGCGGTTGCTGGAGTGTTGTTTAATCCACTGCAACTGCTCCCGCTCCAGTGGTGCGCGACGCTGACGCAGCGCCCTTGCCAGTGGGATTACTGCCGATTCCGCGCCGGCATCCCAGCCGGGCAGCTGTTGTTCGGCGAGGGTAAAAAACTGTATCAATCGCCACAACTGGGAGTTATCCCAGCGCGCGGTTTCTTTCTGCCACGCGGATGCCGACAGTCGAATGAGGTGGGATGCCTGCAGGGCATCGCTGTCCAGCGTTTCCTGCAGCGGTGACTGTGCCTCTACTGAATCGATAAACTGCAGCAGTAGTTCGCGCTTGATGTCGCCGGCGGTGCCACTCTCTGTAACCGTTTGTTTTGGTTCCCAGCTTCCAACACTCATTGCTCGATACCCTTCCGGTTGTTGTCACTGGCTATTATAAAGGGTAGGGGCGCAGGTTGCCGAGGTGAGACTGCTTGGCAAGAAGCGACAATAGACGGCATATGACTATGACAATGATTTAAGAGGTCAGAGATGGAATTTACTGTGCAACCGCTGCCGGCCAGCAAAAGAGTGGCACTGGTGGCCCACGACCACCGCAAGCAGATGCTGGTCGACTGGTGCGGGCGCCACCGCCAGCTCCTGCAGAGGCACCGGTTATTGGCTACCGGTACCACGGGCAATTGGGTTGAAAAGGCCACTGGCCTTCCGGTGGAAAGACTCCTTAGCGGACCTATGGGAGGGGACCAGCAGCTGGGGGCGAAAATCTGTCAGGGTGAGATAGACCTTTTGGTGTTCTTCTGGGACCCCTTCGAACCCATGCCCCACGACCCGGATGTCAAAGCGTTGCTGCGGATAGCGGCGGTATGGAATATTCCGGTGGCCTGCAACGCGACCAGCGCGGATATGATGGTATCGTCGCCATTGATGAATGAGGAACTCGAGCGACAGGTGCCGGACTATCAAAGTTACCAGTCTGCACGGGGCAGCGAATCCCCCCTCTGAGTGCTAAAAATTTGCTCCTCATGACAAGTTTGATCTACTAACTCATTGAATTTCAGGAATTTTTTTTCACGCAGTTACGTATTACTTGCAAATCGGGCAATTTCGCGGCAATCTTGCCCACCTGATCAGACCGGTCAAACCGGCGCCATTCGCATTAGATATTAGATAACTGTACGGTGTTTTATGAGTAGACGACGCGGTAAGGCCGTAGAAGAGGAAAAAGCTGATATCGACCTCACGCCCATGCTGGACGTTGTGTTTATCATGCTGATCTTCTTTATTGTGACAGCCTCCTTTGTCAGGGAGAAGGCGTTGGACGTGAATGTGCCGGATCCCGATCAGCAGGTGGAGACACCGCCGGATCCCGACAAGCAGAACATCCTGCTGACGGTAAATGCCAACGACGAGATTTATATGGGGCAGAGCCGTATCGATACCCGTGCCGTGCGCGCCCGTATCGCCCAGCTGTTTGCAGAGAATCCGCAGGCTATAGTGATTGTGCGCGCGCACAACAAGTCCAGTGCGGATACCTATGTCCAGATCGCGGATGCGGCCCAGGAAGTCAGTCCGGGCATTCAGGTCTCTCTGGTACCGTTTGAAAATTGATTAGGTCACTGGGGTGACGGCCCCGGCGAACTGCCGGTATTGGGTCACCGCTGCCACCTAGTCCAGCAATCTGTAAGCGAGCCTCATCCGAGGCTCGCTTTTTTTGTATCTACCGCTATCCGCAAGCCAGGCGGCTCTACTCTCCTGCCCTTTAGCAGGTGCCGGGAAAGTAGCTTTCAACCCTCTGTTGTCCCGAACAGGGATGTCCGGGTCGCAGATCAGGCGTGTAACTGCTCGACTTGTCGTGGAGGGTTTGCGGACAGACACCGCAAACCTGGTTTGAGATAAGCCGGGGAGGGTTTTTCCAACAACCTGTTTGAAACAGCTCCCATCGCCCTCAGTGGGACAATCAGAACTCAGACCGAATTGCCCAGAGGTCCGGGAACACGGGGTTGAACAGGGTGCCCTGCAGATACCCGACGCCGCTGGAACCGCCCGTCCCCATCTTGTTGCCAATGGTTCTTTCCACCATTTTCACATGGCGATAACGCCATTGCTGCAACGAGGTGTCGATGTCCACCAGTGCCTCACAGATCTCGCTCACCAGCGGGTCGCGGCGGTAAATGTCGATAAGCACCTGCTGCACCTCTGCGGATGGCTCCGCCGCTTTGGTGAGATCCCTCTGCAGGGCGCTGGTGGGGATAGGCTGGCCTTCCCGGGCGAGAAAATTCAGAAACGCGTCCCACAGGGTGGGGCTTTGCAGGCGCTTTAACAGGCGATTGTAGTGCTCGGAGCCGGTTTCATAGTTGTCCAGCTTGCCGGCATCTTTCGCACCGTAGAGGAATTCCAGCTCGCGAAACTGAAATGACTGGAAGCCACTGGCGCTGGAAAGGCGATCACGAAACGACAAAAACTCCAGCGGGGTCAGGGTTTCTAGGATATCCACCTGCTGGATCAGGGTCCGGTAAATAGTGTCGATACGCTTAAGGGTGTGAAGGGCGCGATACTTTTCTCCATCGTTGAAGAGACGCATGAGAAAGTCCAGTTCGTGCAGCAACTGCTTGAACCACAATTCGTAGCTCTGGTGGATGACGATAAACAGCAGTTCGTCGTGCTCTGGTCCGTCGGAAAGGGGTTGTTGGCACCGGAGTAATTCATCGATTTTCAAATAGGAACTGTAGGTAACGGTCATAAGAGGGTGATACCTGATTGTGTTTTGACCAGCTTTTAGGCGTGTTCCGGCAAGGAAATCTTGGCCGTAATAACCGCCAGGACGCTTGGTCCGGCTGCCAGGCAAAACTGAATTTGGGAAAAATATAACTATGGCCGCATTATAAGCCCGGGAGCCTTGGGAGTGGAAAAACAATCCGGGGCCGGTCCCGGTAGCGCCAATTGGCGGAGTAGAGCCATGCCGGGACGCCTCGCCGCTGGCCTTTTGGGGAGGTCCCGGGGCAGTCGCCGTCAACCAAACTGGTCGAAACGGGACTCCTTCTGTGTGGAGAAGCGGTTACCATGTGCAGATGTATTCGCGGCCCGGCGCCATCTCAATCCCGATCAATGGAGTTGTCCATGGAAAGTACATGCACTGAGATTCTGTCCCAAGTCACTGATCGCGTGCTGGAAATCACCATCAACCGCCCGCAACGTAAAAACGCACTCACCATGGCCATGTACTCTGCCATGGCCGAATTACTCAACACAGCTGCGGATAGTCCCGAGGTCCGTGCCGTTGTGATCACCGGCAGCGCTGGGGTGTTCACCAGCGGCAATGACCTGGCGGACTTTCTCGGTGGTTCGGCATCCGGCGATGAGTCGCCGGTATTTCAGTTTATGGTGGCACTGTACAATTTCCCCAAACCGGTGGTTGCGGCAGTGAATGGGCCGGCGGTGGGTATCGGCACCACTATGCTGCTCCATTGCGACATGTCGTTTGCCGGTGAGGATGCGATGTTCCAGATGCCTTTTGTCAATCTGGGTCTCTGTCCGGAATATGGCTCCAGTTATTTCCTGCCGCGCATGGCGGGGCATGCCAAAGCCTCGGAACTCTTGTTACTGGGCAAAAAATTTGGAGCACAGGAGGCCGTACAACTGGGCATATGTAATGCTGCAGTGTCCGCCGATGAAGCTATCACCCAAGCGCGGCTGGCGGCGGAGGAACTCGCGTCCAGGGCTCCGGCGGCGGTGCGCCTGACCAAACAGCTACTGCGTCGGGCAACCCATGCGGAGGGCCTGCAGTGGATGCAGGAGGAGGGCGCGCAGTTTCAAAAACGACTGAATTCGGAGGAGTTCAAAGAGGCGGCCACCGCGTTTATGGAGAAGCGCCCGGCCGACTTCTCCCGCTTCGACTGAGGGTATCCCCCGCCTGCTGCCTGTTTGCTGGTCTTATTTCGCCGCGATGATTGCCGGTGATGCTGCGGGGTCGGATCAATGCTTATCAGGCTGTTGAAATTCGAAAAATTTCGGCGCCTGGGACCAAAATATGGATGTTCCGGCAAAATCGGCGACTCCTAAGTCATTGATTTTGGGAGAAAAGTGAAAATCACATTTTTCGCTTTTTGTGTTTTGAAACAGGCAGGATGCCTTTTTCAACAAGCTGCTATGGCGTATTTGGTCGCGGCAGTGGCGAATAGATTCGGCGCAATGGGATCAATGGAGAAGCGGCGATCTGCTCAGAAATCAAACAGTTCTGTGATCAAATTGCGGCGCTTTTTTTGCGCCAGAGGTGTAGCTTCACCTTCCGCTACGGCTTTCGCTGGCGCGGACAGCGGCATTTCACCTCGCGACCGCTCAACCAATTTGTCCAGTTCTCCCCGGTCGAGCCAGACACCGCGACATTTCGGACAGTAGTCAATTTCTATGCCCCTGCGTATCTCGCTGAGCATGCCTGAATCCTTGCAGGCGGGACATAACATAAAGACCTCCAGTTGGCACTTGAGCGGGTTGCGGAAGCAGCCGCCACTGCCGCTCTGTCGGGCGCCTTATTAAAGACTATACCAATACCGCCCGGTTGGGGTGGCTGCGGCTCTGATACTGCCTTACCGCGCGCCAGCTGCCTATAGCTCCCAGCTTGCAATCCGGCGAGGTTGTCACCAGCGCACAGTTGCCTGGATCAGTGGTGTAGATAGTCCCTTACCTTATCCGGGTGGTCCGTAAACAGGCCGTCGACTCCTAAATCCTCCGTATACATCCGCACAAGCTCTTCAAAATCCTCTGTGGTGGGAAGCAGCAGATCATCCGCGCGAAAAGTGTAAGGGTGAACCGCCAGCCCGACAGCGTGGGCGCGCGCCACTACACCATTGTCGCCAAAATTATCCCCCTGTTTTTGCACCAGCATCATGGCCCAGGGGCCTATGGCATCCGCGTAGCCCGCAATCCGTTTCAAACCGCCTTCTTCCAGCATCCAGTCGTAGTTGTAGTTGACCAGTTGTCCATCCACTTCGATCTTCTTTGTGCCCCAGGATGTCAGGGCGATCAATTGTACCAGCGGTATGCTCATGTTCATTCTGGGCAGCAGTTCGCGTTCGATACGCTGCAGTTCTTCTGCATCGAAGCTCTGTAAAAAGATTTTTTGCTGAGGATTGTCGTAGCCGTACTGTTTGAGCAGGGCCAGGGTCAGTTTGGCAATATCCTTGCCCTCGCGGTGGTGAAAAGCCGGATTCTTGATCTCGGGGTAGATACCTATGTCGTAACCGAGCGATAGATTCAGACCCTGGATCATCTCGATCTCTTCGGCCAGAGTGGCCAGCTTGAAGCTGGACCGCCAGAGTGGAAAGCGCTGGGGATACCTGGGAACTGTCTCGCCGTTGCGTCGGTCGAATGCCTCGGTCACGCGCAGGCGCTTGATTTCCTCCAGGGTAAAGTCGATGGTGTAAAAGTGGCCGTCGGGGCGGGCGCGGTGGGGGAAGACATCGGCCACGTCAGTGACGTGATCGAGATAAATATCGTGTAAGACGATAAGGTGGTCGTCTTTGCTGAGCACCAGATCCTGTTCTATATAGTCCGGCCGCATGCCATAGGCCAGTGCCTTGGATTCCAGTGTGTGCTCCGGCAGATAGCCGGAGGCGCCCCTGTGGGCGATGACCAGCGGTGCTTGGTCCCGGTCAAACTGGGCCGGGCTGGCGGCGGCGAGCGCGGCCAGCAGCAGGCCGGCGGCAATGGAGCAAAGGCTTCGCAACGAAAACATGGTTGGGTCCTATCTGTGAGTGAGATCGATGGTATTGTCACCCTTGAAAGCTGTGCAACTCAGCGAAATCGCTTGCTTTTTAGGGGCTGCGCCCGGCAGCGACGCATCTTAGCACCGTCTTAGCGCGGCAATTTGTTTAGAGCCGGGTTAATAACAGAGGATTATGACCATAGTTTGGCAGCGCACAGCCACTAGACCAATGCGTCGATGTCGGTATACAGGGTGACGACCGGCGGCTCAGGTTATTCGGGTACAGCGATATGCCGCCTCCGCTCGTTTGAGGAAATACCGCTGGCTGCAGTTGTTATTGCCGCTGGCCGATTACTGGACTATCTTGATCCACTCTCCCGGCTGTGGTTCGCCGCGGGGGTAGTAGCCGTTGAGCAGGCGCAGCTGCTCCTCTGGATAGTCGCCAATCTCCATGTGCCGCGCCAGGGATGCGAAGGTGGTTTTTTCGTTTGCCTGGACATACCGCAGCCGCTTGATATCGGGCTGCGTCACATCGCTTTCGCGCAGTGGCCGGAAGCTGCGGATGCTGGTCAAGAACAGATTGTCGTATTGTTCCGACTGCTCGTCCTCGGCCCCGGTGTCGCCGATAATTTTCCCTTCCATCAGGTATTGGCGGCTGCCGTAAAAAATAACCGCTACCCGGTCCGGCGCCTCTGCGCCTTTATCCTTGAGCTTGCCCGTATGGCCCTTGAGTCGATATTGGTTGAGGGCCTCACCCTGAAGCAGGCTCCGCACGTCGTAGGCCTCCCGCAGGGCCATGGACGGCGGCTGGTTGCTCTGCCGGCTGGAGACTTTGATGGTGATGCTGGCGGAGTTGTCCGGTGCTGTGCCGATAATCGCCGAGCGCCGGTTCTCCACCGTCCAGTTGTCCGGAAACAGCAGCGAGAACCCCAGGCGTTTGTGGCTGAAACGGTTCTTTTCCGACTGACGGGCGTTTTTACCGTATACCAGGCCATCGGTTTTTTCGCGGTAATATTCCATTTTTACCACTTTCTTGTCCTCGGGCAGCTGGCCGGCCGCTTGAACCACTTCCTGGAGTCGGATGTCGTTGCGCGGGTGGCTGGAGAAAACGCCGTGATAGGTTTTGGGCTCCTTGCCCTCGATACGGGCGCGGCGGCGGGCGAAGGTTTCCTGGTCTTTCAGCAGGCCGATGACGTTGATCATGGCCTGGGGGTCGTAACCGGCGTTATACATATACTGGGCGCCGAAGCGGTCCGCCTCCAGCTCCATTTCGCGCCCATAACCTTTCACCGCCGCAGTGCTCCACAGGTTGGCCACGTCGCCAACCACACCGCTGCCGGTTACCAGCACCGACAGAACCGAAGCGACGCTGGCGCCGGTGGCGGCGGTTCTCTGGCGCACCGCGTGGCGCGCCGTGATGTGGCCCACCTCATGGGCGAGCACGGCCGCTATCTCCGCCTCCGAATGCAGGTAGGTCAGCAGTCCGCGGTTGATGTAGACATAGCCTCCGGGCAGGGCGAAGGCGTTGATGTCCTGGCTGTCGATGATGGTGAAGTGATATTTCAGTTCCGGCCTGTCGCTGGCGGCGGCTACTTTCTGGCCCACATGGTCGACGTAGGCGGTGAGCACCGGATCCCGGTAAATGGGTGTACTGTCGATCAGCTTTTGATGCATTTCACGCCCGACCGCGATCTCCTTTTCCTCCGACATCAATACCAGGTCGGGGCGGTTGGTGGCCGGGTTGAAGGCGCAGCCGGTGGCCGCGGTGATCAGAGCCGCGATGGCAATCTTATAGAAATAATGCATCGGTTTTCTCCTTAGCAGGTTGTTGAAAAAGGCATCCTGCCTGTTTCAAAACACGAAAAGTGAAAAATGTGATTTTCACTTTTCTTCCAAAATCAACGACTTAGGTGTCGTCGATTTTGGCGGAACATTCATATACCGGTACCAAGCGTCGAAATTCTGCGAATTTCAACAGCCTGTTAGGACTTGCGCCCGGCTGCTCCCGACGGGAGCAAGAATTCCTGCAACTGCGATGCCATGCCCTTGCAGGCATTGGTCTGCACGCGGGCGATCAATGGAATCGGGATCACAATTGCCGGCATGTAGGAGGTACCCTTGGCGTCCGCACTGAGCTTGCCCGACAGTTCCCGATCGCGGAAATCCCACACCGAAGCTTCGTAGTCGGATTCCTTGTCCCAGGTTCCGAAGCCGAAACAGCCGGCGCCGCCGGTGCCGATGGAGCAGCCGATGGAGCCGGCGCTGGCGGTGGTCTCGGTGGAGCCGTCAATCCACACTATGTACTTTACGCCAAAGGCTTCCAGCCGCTCGCGCAATTGCGGGTTGTTCATCAGGCGGTCCAGGGAGCGCAAATGCATTGGCGCGGTGCGGGGCTCGAACCAGGGGTACATGGCGTCCACAAAATGCTTTTCCGGAATCACGGTTACGCCGAGTTCCGGGTCGTGCAGTTCGCGGCCGACACAGTCGATCAGGCCCGGTTCTGTCTCGTAATCACTGGAGTGGCGCCGGCCGAGGATGACCACAGAATCGCCCCGGGCGAGTTCGCCGCTACTGCGGCGATATTCGTCGATGACGACTGTGGTACAACCACTCAGCAGAGCGAGCCCGCAAACAAAAAGTGCTTTCATGGCGGTGACCTCCTGTTAATCCGCAATTTCCTGCGCGGCTGCCTCTGCCTGCTGCAGTGACAGTGCGCGCCTTTTGGCGACCAGCAGCGCCTGCATTTCCGGAACCCGAGTAAATCCGGTGTAGAGGGTGGCACCGGCGTCCCGCAATGCAACGTTGATTGCCTGTGCCAACGCCGCTTCCGGGGACTGCAGGAAGGCGGTCGGCGTCTTGCCGTAGGCGGTGATCACCCAAGTGGCGACCGAGGTGCCATCCGGTGCATAGGCGTTGATGTCGTACTTGATCCACACTTCGAAAATGTTGACCCGGGTTTCCCGTGGCATGGTGAACTGGAGTTCGCGGATCTCCGGTACTATGACCAGTTCGACGTCTCCGGGCAGATCCTGGGGGTAGCGGGCCAGGGGTATGGTCTCGGTGAACATGGCGCCGAGAACCGTTTCAAAGAGGTTTCTCTGTGCGCGGCCGGTGTCGATGTTCCACTCGTCCCGGTCTTCGCTGTCCTCGTGGTGCCTGTGCTGGCGGAATTCCTCGCTCAGGTATACACCCACGGTCAATGGGTGTTGCGGGCCCAGTGGGCGGGGAAAGCCCCCGTCTACGCGCACTGTGTGCGTGCAGGCGGCTGCCAGCAGCGCCACGGCGATTAGGGTGATTTTCGCGACTTCTGAAAATCCGTTTGTGACTTTGGCCATTGTCTACTCCTCGACTGGCTGTCGGCTATCTGAAATCGTTGAGTCCTACAAAAGTGCCGCCATTGCGATAGGTGAGTTCCCGCATCAGGGCGGCGAAGCGCAGGCCAGTGGTTTGCAGGTGCGGTGGCCGCGAGAACTGGATTGGGAACCCTATGGCGTGAATCCGTATGTTGCGCTTGGATTCACCGTATTGGGCATTCACCCTATCCACTGCCAGCATCACATTGCGGATCGATTTGCCGGTGAATTCATCGCCGAGTACATAGATGCTGATTTTCTTGTTGGGGTCGTAAAAACTTCGCACTGCCTTCTGAATGCCCTCGACCGGGCTGGAGTTACTGAAGGGGTTCCAGGAACGCAGGCGCTTGAGGATGGCGTCGCGACGCCCTGGGGTGTCGGGAATCCACTTGTTGCGGTAGTTGGAGAACATATAGTCCCCCATGTCATTCATCACCTGGATACCCTTGACGTTGGGATACAGGTCCAGGGTATTGACCATTTCGCCCATCATCCGGTCCCAGCCGTAGTTGAACATACTGCCGGACGTGTCGATGATGAAGAGTATGTACTCACTATCGACGGGGATACCGCCAATCACGTTATTCTTGCGCTGGTAGTTATCCCCTAAAAGGCGGCGCATCTCTTCGGTGAGGCTTTGCAGGGCCACGGTGAGTTCGCCGCGCACGCGCCCCTCCTCGGTCTCCCCTTCGGTTTTTGCGGCAAACTGAGCCTGCAGAGTGTCGAGTCTGCCGCGCAACTGCGCGATGCGCTTGCGTTCTATGTCCAGTTGTTCGCGTTTGGCGTTGAGGTCCCGGTTCAGGACACTGGTCTCGCCGCGGATCACGGCCAGCTGGCGGCGCAGCTCCGCCACCTGTCCGTCCAGGTCCTGTTCCGCCTCCTCCAGGATCACCGGCTCCACCGTCTTGGCGATCATCAAGAGCAACACTATGGCACCGAAGCCACAGCAGATGACGTCCAGGAACGATATGCTGAATTCATCCTGGTTGCGCTTGTTGCGGTTTCTTTTCATGGCCAGTCCCTCGAAGGTGCGAGAAAAGAGCCCTGGGTCTCCATGGCGAGCTTCCAGAATTCACTGGCCGCGAAGGGGTCCCCCTCCATCGGCGCAAGGATTACGTTGACGGGAACATTTTTGGGCAGGACCTTTACCGCCTGTTTAAACAACCTGCGGCGGTTCTTGCCGGAAATCGTGTTTTGACGCGGTCTGGACATGCCCTGGGTGGGCAGGCCGTCGGTGATCAGGATGATATTGTCCGGCAGGGGCGTCATACCGTTGATGGCGTTGAAAACTCTTTCCAGGCTGGTGCCGTCGGCGGGCACTATCTTGTCCAGCTCCTTGATGACTTTATCCAACTGGTCGCGGTCGTCCACGTTCAGCCAGCGGTCCTCGGTACCGGGTATCGCGGCCCGGAACCCGGTATTAAAAGTGTAGATCTGGTATTGGCTGTCCTGGGGAAACTGGGCCGTCAGCCAGGAGACGGTATTCACCGCGCGGCGCCATTTTGCCGTTCCGCGCTTGACGCGGTTGGACATGTTGCGGGTGCGTATTATTTTGATCAGTTCGTCGCCGAGCATACTGGCGGATGCGTCCAGCAGGATCAGAATGCGGTCGCCGCCAAGGCGCAGGCCGGTCAGGTACTGCCGGTCCCCTTCGCCCACATATTTGCGCACATTGTTGCCCAGCTTTTTGTTTTCCGCCTCCAGGTCTTCCTTGGCCTGTTCCAGCTTGCGCAGCTTTTCCTGCAGGCGCTTGATATCCTGCTTTTCCGTGTTGCTGTCTATTTCGGCGATATTGCCTTTGATTTCCTCGATTTGCTCGATGATCCGGCGGGCCAGGCCCTGTGTGTCAGCCAGTTCATCACTGGTGACATCCAGGGTATTGCGCGCCAAAACCAGATGCTCGCGGCCGAATCGCACTTCCTCTTCCAGCAGGTTGACCTCTGCGGACAGATCCTGGTTCTCGACTTCGATATCGTGGTCCGAGCCGTGTTTGATAATCAAAAAGATCAATGCTACGGCGCCAAAGCCGCAGGACATGATGTCGAGAAACGACAGGCTGAAGGTGGTAAATCGCCGTTTCTTACGCGCCATATTGCTCCACACTGATTGCGGTAATCACTTCTTCCGGATCCGGGCCCCCGATTCTGTCCCCAGCGCTCAGGTTCACCGGCGTGGCTATCTCCTCACCGTTGAGCACCAATTGCGCGCCCGCATCGACACGCAGCGCCAGGCGCCCGGCATGATTGGTGATGGTCGCCGCCGGGTGCTGTGGCGGAGTAGGGGTGACCTGTAGTTTTCCGGTCTGCCAGCTGACAAACAGCGGCTGCTGCGCGGCGAGTGCGCGACTGCCGAACAGCAGGTGCGTTGCCGCAGCCTCGGTAATGCTGCTGACCTGCACAACGACCTCTGCGGGCGCCGCGGCGCTGAGTGCCTTGACCAGGCGCGGGGCCTGACTATCGCTACGAATTTCCTTCCAGCGGCCCTCTGCTGCGGTGGCGATGCTGTTGTGAGGCAGCAGGTGGATGCGCTCCGCCAGCTGCGCGCCGCCGGGAATCTCGGCCCAGCGGTGGGAGGCGAATACGATACCCTTGGGGTGGGATAGATTCTCGATCAGCGCACGCACGCGGGACAGGAGTGGCGCACTGGCATCCTGGAGTTGGCGCAGGCTGACTTTGGCGGTGCGGTCGTCGAGTTCCGCCATTATTTCGCCCTGGCGCATGGCGCGGCCGACCCACTGTGGCATCAGATCGTAAAGTTGCTGCTCCGCTTCCGCAGAATGCAGCGGGTCGAAGCGGCACTGCATGATAAAGGCGTCGGTAAATACCCGCGCCCAGGCGTCCTGGAAATTCTGCAGGCCGCTGTCGTTGACGGTTTCGGCGCTTTCCAGCACCGCCTGTTCGCGGACCGAGACGCGGCTCACCAGTGTCTGGTGTCGCTGCAGTTCGACGTGCAGGTGTGTGCCGCTGGGGGCAGCGCCACTGACACAGGCAGCGGCCGTATCCACCAGTCCCGCAACCTCGACGGAGCTTTCCCGGACAATCCCCAGAAGCAGGGCCAGTTGTTCGTGGGTGAAGTTGCCCGGCACCGCGAGAACCATCTCCTGCGGCAGGTCGCAGTGATCGGCGATATCCTGCAGATGACAGTAAGCGAGATCGGCGTGGTGGCGGCAGCGGGCATTCTCTGATTTTAGGGTTTCGAGGCTGAGGCGGCGCCAGAATTGATTGTTCACCTGGGTGGGATGGCTGCGCGCACGCATCAGGGCCGCCGTGCCCACAAGAATTTTCTGCGCTTCTATGATCGCCACACCGGGGCTGTCGAGCACTTCATCGCAGCCTGAAAATACCCGCAGGCCGCAATCGTTGATTTCCAGTACACCTTTTGTCATCGCCGGCTCCTGTCCTTCGGCCGGAGTCTGGCCTCGACCCCGGCAAATGCCACACTTTGTGTACGCATACAATTACACCTGGGTTTCCACTAGCTGACCTTGAGGAAACGCAGCAGATTGTTGTCGCAGTAGTTCTGCGCGTCGAGAACCAGCCGTTCCTGCATCAGTTGTAGCTGGTGGGTGAAAAACATAATCACGATACTGATCACCAGGGCAATAAAAGTTGAATTGAATGCAACGCCGAGGCTGACAGTGACCCCGGCGATATCGCCCTCCACGGCGCGGTGAGCCTGGGACAGGGCTTCACCAATACCGCGCACAGTGCCGATAAATCCGATGGAGGGAATGGCCCAGGTGATATAACGCACCATGGCCAGCTCCGAATCCAGGCGGTCCCCCTCTGTGTCACATATTTCCTTTACGGAATTGGAGACGGCGGCGACGTTGCGGGTGGAGCCGAATCGCTGCAGGGCCGTAAGCAGTGCCCGCGGCAGCAGGAAGCGCCGCTCTTCCTCCGGCAGTGCCTGTATGGGGCGCGACAGGTCGCGGGCGTCTTCCGGTAAAATCGGCGTGCCCTCGCTGACATTGAGTAGTGCCTTGTCCAGCAACTGGCGTTCGCGCAGGCTGCGGCGCGCTTTCAGGCCCATTATGGCCATGGCCCAGAGCATCAGCACGAAACAGGCTTCCTGTTCGTAATCGCGCATGACGATGTAGAGTGAGCGCTGCTGTACATAGGTTTCACCCGCGGCCTCGCGGGCCAGCTGCTCCTCGATCAGAGCATCTGCATTGGGTCGGATTATGGCCACGTAAATCGCGTGCACCAGGATGATCGAACCCAGCAGTGCGAACAGCTGGAACAAAAAATCGGACGATTTAAATTTCATGGTGTGTCTTGCCTAAGTCCGGTTGTCGCCATTGTAAAAATCCCGCTCGGGCTGCTGCCTTGATGCCCGGCCGCCACTAGCGGCCTTCAAATATCCACTGGATAGGAGACTGACAGGTCCTCTGAGATCTCCTCGGTTGCCCGGTAGTCATCGGCATCGTTCTGTGTACTGGATTCACTGTTGCGGGCCTGTGCTGGAATAGTTTCCTGTTGCCCGGGTTTCCGCTCCGATTGCTGCTTCGTTTGTTGCTTTGGTTGCTGTTCCGCTTGCTGCTGCCCAGCTGTGTCTCCAGCTGTCTGTTCCTGTGCCGATACCGGCAGAGAGAGCAGGGTGGCTGCGCACAAAACGAGTAAAAATTGCATTGATAATTCTCCTAGGCCCTAGTCTACCCAGCGCGCCAGTCGGAAGCCGACGTCGTCCCGGGGTTCCGCACCATAATCGCGATAGGACAGTCGCAATTCGGTTAGGCCCGCGTGGCGCCAACTGGAGCCGCGAATAACATGGTAATCGCCGTCCTGCGGGCCCACAGGATTTTCCTCCCTGCGGGTGGAGAGACCGGTACCGATGGTATAGAGGTCGTTGACCCACTCGGAAACATTGCCACCGAAGTCGTGGATGCCGATGGCATTGGCCGCATAGGAGCCCACCGGGGCGGTTGCTGCGTAGCGGTCACTGTATGTACGCAACACCGCTGGCACCAGTTGGGCAGCGTTGCTGTCGGCGTAATTGCCGGAATTTTCGCGCACGGGCAGATTGTTGCCCCAGGGAAATTTGCGCATGCTGCCGGAGCTGTCGTCGTAGCGGGCGGCCCAGGCCCATTCTGCCTCCGTGGGCATCCGGTAGCCGTTGGCACTGATATCGAAACCGGTGACGCGCCCGGCGGAAATCTGATAGACGGGTTTTAGGCCTTCGCGCTCGCTGAGCCAGTTGCAGTAGCTGGCGGCATCGACCCAGCCGACATTCACGACCGGTAGCGTATCGTTGTCCAGACTGACCCCGTTGACGTGGCTGGAGCTGTGCATGCGTTTGAAGCGGCGGTATTCGCGATTGGTAACTTCGGTTGTGCCTATGTAGAAGGGGCGGGTCAGAGAAATGTTGCGTAGCACTTCATTGGCGCGCCGCCCCTGTTCGCGCCGGGAGGAGCCCATGGTGAATTGGGCGTTGGGGTGGAACAACTTGAGGCGGCCGCCGACACTGTTGGTAATCTCCGCTGGTATACGGCTCCAGCGTGCCTGTTCGGCGGTGAGCAGAACCGCGCGAATGCTCTGTTGCAGTTTTGCACTGGGCACTATGGTAGTCCGATATGCTTCATAGCCATCCTTGCGCACTACTATGTTGTGGCTGCGCGCCGGCAGGGTAAAACTTCTGCCGGTATTGCCCGCGAGTTTGCCGTCGATGAAAACCTGCGCATTGTCGGGGTTGCTGGTAATTCGCACTTCACCAAATACGGCGGTGAGGTCGACGCTCATATCCCGCTCTGCACTGGCACTGATGTCGATGGTGCGAACAACCGGTGCGTAGCCGTCTTTGAAAAATCGCAACTGGTGGCGAGTGCCGGAGGTCAGTTCCAGATCCATTGGGGTCTGGCCGCGAAACTCTCCGTTGACGGTGACGCTGGCTCCCGACGGGATACTGGTAAGGCGCAAAAGGCCGTCGGCGGCATAGAGGTCCACCGGCGCCAGTCGCTGGTCCACACCAGCAGTCACGGCTACCGGTACTGCCTCTGTTTTATACTGCCACAGCGAAAGCTCCACTATCCGGTCGCCCTGTATCAGTTCCGCGGTCAGCGGTGTTTTCCCCAGCACCTGCCCCTCGACTGTGATGGTGGCACCGGGAGGGTTGCTGCTGATTTGTACCTTGGCCCAGGCCGGGCGCAGCTTCGCCTCGATTCGCTGCGTATTGTCCAGGCCCTCCACTTCGATTTCGCGCGTAAACGGCAGATAGCGGTCGGTGAGTACTGTGATGCGTTTGTGCCCGGCGGCGATGTTTCGGGCCAGCCCCTCCTCGCTGGGTATCTCCTCGCCGTCGATCAGTATCCGCACCGCTACGGGCGGGTCGGTGACGACCTGCAGGTGGCCTGGCAGGCGCTCCAGGGTGACTGCGTGGCGGCTGTGTCCTTCACCGGTTACCTCCAGCTCGCCGCTCTTGGGGAGATAACCGCTGGCACTCACTGTGTAACGGTAGTGGCCGGGCAGCACCAGGTGGCCATCGCCCAGGGGCAGCGCCAGTCCGCTGATTCGCACATTGGCATCCGCCGGCTGGGTTTCGATAATGAGTGAGCGTGCGAGTAGCAGATAGACCAGCATCAGAATGCCGAGCAGCAGTGCTCCGGTAACCGCCAATAGGCGCGGCGACAGCAGAAGTCTTCTGCCTCCGGCCTCTTCATGCAGCGGAGAGAAGTCAGCGGGCTGGATGACTACCGAATGCCTCTCTGGGCGCTCGTCACTGCGAGCGGATACCGCTTCCTTCGCTGTCATTTATGGATTCCTGTTACTGCCTGCTTATCGACTTGTCGCTATTGTGTGACAATCCTGTCATCCTGGGTGCAGCCTGGGTTTCAGCGAGGCCCTTCAAGTGCCTTGTTCCGTGTCCTACAGCTTAGCCCGCAACCGGTCCGGCCATGCCTTTCGGTCAGGCGGTTGGCGTATAAATTACTTTATTGCAGATACTGGCGCCGCGTTCCAGTCCAGCATTCCCCGGCAAAAAAGTACAAGGAATTGGATGGGAAAATACCCTTGATGGTTCTGCCGGTCAGCTGTTATTGGCGCTGATTATTTTTTCTGCGCACTGTATGACCACCACGGGCGTCTCCGCACCGGGTTCCACGGTAAATTCGCGCCGCACGTCCCGGTAGCCGGCGCGTGTGCCCACTGCGGTATAGCGACCTGGTTTCAGCGCAATCTCCCGCTCGAGAAAGTTGCCCAGTTGCCCTACGTGGTAAATGGTCACCTGTGTGCTGCTATCGGATCTGAGCCTCACCGATACAGGAACCAGGGACTTGGCCAGAGCGGTGGTGAGGGCGTTGATCTGGCCCTGCAACCGCGGCGTGTCGCTGTGGATCTGGCGCGCGTCCGCGAGGACTTTGCGGGCGTACTGGTTGCGTTTGCTGGCACCTAGGGAGAGGGGGTCGTCCAGCAATTCCTGCAGCTGGTCGTCGAGTTTTGCACGGGCATCGGCCTGCGCCTTGCCGGTGATAGCCGCGACAAGGCTGGCATCCATTTTAATCAGCTCCGCATAGTGCGCGACGGCCTGGTGCCACTGTTCACTCTGCTCCGCCTGATGCGCGCTGGAAAAGAGCCGCTCGATCTGCTGCTGCTCCAGGCCGTTGTCGGCCTGCTGCAATCCGGCGGCCGGGTCCGGGGATTGAGGTTTGAGGGACTGGGCGCGCAGGAAAGCGGTTTTTGCGCGGGTGAAATCCCCGGCGGCGATGGCGGCATAGCCCGTCGACATCGCCTGGGTGTAGTTTCGTTCGCCGATAGCGGCGGTCACCTGGGGCAAAAGCTCCCTGGCCGGGCGGGTCTCGGGATCCAGGCGCAGCGCTTCACGCAGTGCTTCCTGCGCTTCGTCCAGCTCACCGGCTGCAAAGGCGTCCCGGCCGCGGGTGAACTGCTGCCATACCTGCGGCAGTTTGGCCGCGCGGTCGAGACCCTGCAGGCCCCGGGGGTGGCCCTCGGAAATCGTCAACACCAGTTCAAAGGCGGCCTGTGCGGTTTTGGCGTCGCCGCGCTCCAGCGCTGCCTGGCCGTCCGCCAAATGCTGTTCGATACGGGCGGGAATACTGTCGCGCAATTGTTGCAGTGCCGCGAGAGACGCCGAATATTTATCCAGGGCGCGCTTGAATTGGCGCTTTTGGTAGATACCGTCCGCCTCTTTGGCGAAGTCCAGCGCCGTTTGAAATTCGTCGTTCGCCCATTGGTCCACTTTGCGCTCTTCCAGCTCCTCCTGCTGTATCAGGATATCTGTCAGTATCTCCTGTACCTTGCGGCGCTGTTGCGCGATTTCTGCGTCGCTGTAGGGGGAGTTCCGGATCGCGGGTGTCGTTTGCTGGACCTGGTCAGTCGCGGTTTGGGTAATCGCCGGGTTGGTGGTGGGCTTGCCCACCATTTGCGGCAGCACGAAAAAGACGGCAAAGACGCCGGCCACAAGCAGTGCGCCCGGCACAATGATCTTCAGTCGCGGAGGGATTCTGGGCTGACGCTTGGGGGCGGTGTCGGTCTCCCGGCTGGTGTCGTCACTTTGCTCGCCCCCGAAACTGAATTCCGCCGGGCGGATCAGGTTGTCGTCTTGCGAGGATGAATTGCGGTGTTGCATACCGGGTCCGCCGGGCTGTGGTTATTTTAGGGGCGCAGGAAAACGCCTGCCGATCATGCCCACGCAGGTACATGGGCGTTCACTGGATCAGATTTGGGTTCCCAGTGCCCCTGTTTCCGCCTGATAAATTTCTCTCAGCAATTCGCGCCACTGGCGATACTGGTTTTCCACTGTGCCGGTCAGGGTTACCGTGCGGTCCTCCAACTCGACAATTTGCGGTTCCACCTCCGCCTGCATGGAGTCGCCCAGCTCCAGTAGCGCCTCCATATGCATTTTGGCTTCACTGCGGCGGTCAAAGCCACTCTTGATCAGGTAGCCGCCACCGGCGATCCCCACCTGACCCGCCGCTCGCGCACTGCCGGCACCAGAGCCCGCCGCCGCGATACCACCGATGATGGCCGCGGCACCCAGGATAGTGTGATTGCGCGCCTTGCGTTTCAATTCGCGCATCTGCTTGACTTCCTCGTAGCTGAGCGCGCGCCACTCCTGGTAGGGTTTTTCCATCGATTTGACGAAAGTGCCGTAGTAGCCCTGCAAGGTATCGACAAACAGGTAGTCGCGCTCCCGGATGCGCCGCACGCGGTTCAGCATAGGGTCATTCTCCGCCGGTAAAGCGGTGAGACGATAGATGCCATCCTTACTTCTGCTCAGATAGCGATCGAAGGCGTGGGGAGAAAAACTGCGTGCAAACTTTATTTCGGAAATGGTGCGCAATTCGGCGATCTGCCGGTTGGACAGCTTGCGCCGATACGCCAGCATATCGTTGGCGACATTGTTATAGATGCCCTGAAACGCATCCCCCTTGGTGGGGTGTTTGCGATCGTAGGCGTAGTGGGATGCGTGCTCGGAGTAGCGCTTGCTAAACCAGCGCTGTCCACGGGAATCGGTAACAGTGATATCCAGGGTCAGTGTTTCGCCATCGGATTGAACAATCACACCGGTTACGGTGACATCTATATTGGTGCGTATACTGGGTATAACCCGCACCGCTCCCCAGCCCTGGCTGGACTGCAGGGCCTCCGATAGTTTGACCGCCACGTAGCGGGATTCCGCCTGGCGCAGCTCCGGAAACACCAGGGTATCCTCTCCCGCTTCCACCCGGTCCAGGCCTGGGTTGAATTGCACCACCCCCACGTCCAGAAGGCGGTTTTCGGCAATTGTCGCGTCTTCGACAGTCAGTGGGGTAAAGGCGGTGGTACGCACCTCGGTGGTGGTGCAGGCAGTTGCCGCGAGCAGTGCCAGGATGGGCAGCGCGCGCACCATGGCAGTATGGAATAAACCGGAAATAGAAAAGTCCATATCAATTTCCCCTGCGGTTACCGCTTGGCGTTTTTGTATTTGCGATACTCTTCCCACAGTTTTTCCCGCAGCTCCGGATCCGTTTCTCGGGTGGCCGCTTCGCGGATTTGCCGTGCCACCACGTCGTCGTCGTTGCCGTCGGGAATATCCGCGGGTACCACCGGTGTGGTTCCCTTGTGGTCGAATTCGCCGATACGCCCCGCGGTCGGTGCGCCAGGGCCCGTAACCTGCCCGCTGGAGTTGTTTTGCTCGGCGCCACCGCCCTCCGGGCCACCGCCCGGGGGCTGCGGTATCTCCGCTTCAGCGGATTCGATCAGATCCTCCAGCGATTCGCCCGGGAGAGGTTCGTCCATGGATTCTTCATCATCCTGTGTATCCGCCGAGGGACGATTGCGGACATAATCCCGCTCGCGGAGGATCATGCCGTCGTAGCTGACCATGGTGGCGTCGAACTCACCTTCCAGCTCCGCCACACGTTCTGCGGAGCTCGCCGGGGCTTCATTGGGAGCGGAGCCGGACGCTGCCGGGCCGCCGGCGCTGGCCTGGGCTGCGCTCCTCGACGACGAACTGCCGCCACTTGCGGACGATGGGTTGCCGGAGGGCGCGGCATCGCTGGCTGCACTGCTGCTGGAGGAATTGGAGGATTCCTCTTCAGAAAAATCAATTTCGTCCGGCGGCTGTCCCTCCGCGCTGGTGGACGGGTCCGGCGGCATATTCCGCTGCTCTGGCGGCGTGTCCGCGTCGCTGTATGTCGGGGTGGCGCCACCCGGTTCACGCCCTCTTGGGTCCGGCGAGCCGTCGCGCGCCGATTCCCGGCGGCGGGCAGAATCTTCTCCGCCGTCGGAGCCACCGCTGGTCTGTCGACCCGGGTTCCTGCCGGATTCAATGGTCGGCATGGGGTTGCCCGCAGCGCCGGGCGGGCGCGGAGTACTGCCGGGAGACGTCCCCGCTGTCTGTGGCTGGCTGCCGCTGGGCGAGGGGGATGGACTGCTGGGCGAACTGGATTGCGATGACGACGAACTGGAGGAGGATGACTGGGATGGCTGTGCCGGCGGTTGTTGCTGGGTCTGCTGGGTATTACAGCCAGAGATAATGGCGCCAACCACTACTGCAGAGGCCAGGGCGGGCCAGCGGGATTGTTTGCGGCCGGGCCGCTGCGCCGCTTTCCATATCGTCATTTTATGTCTCCTGAGGTGCCGGGCAAATGCCGCCGTTCCGGTACTGTCTGGACGGTGATCGCCGCTTGGGTTACCGGGTTTCGGTGCCGCGCCAGTGAGCGGATCAATCGAAAACAAATCGCTGCACTATACCTTTGGTGTCCACCGGCTCACCCTGTTCAAATCTGGGACGAAATTTGGCGCGTTTTAGCGCGTTGCGAACCCGCGAGCGGATACTGACCCGATCCGACGGCCGCGCGTGCAGAATTTTGATATTGCGCGCCTTGCCGAACGCCGTCACATCATAGGACACAATGACATAGGATTCCGACAGTAGCCGCCGATCCTCGTCCAGCATCGGCAGTGAAGGCAGTGCGGTGGGGCGCCCGAAAATTTCCTCTATCTCCTGGTTGCTGGCGCCATTGTCCCACAGTGCCTGGTAGGCTTCGCCATAGGTTTTCTTGGCGGAATGCCATTTGTTGAACATCATATACCAATCGCCCAGTTCCACTTTCGCTTTTGCGGACGCCGCCGGGGGCGACTGCGGGTTTTTCTGATACACGTCCACGATGCGGGCTATGGCTTTTTTCCCGCTGGCAAAGCTGTTGAAGCGATAGTGGTCCAGTTGGGAACGAAGCTGGGGCTGTGGTTCGGAGGCGCCGGAAAAGCTGGTTTTGATTACCACTGGTTCCTGCGGTTCCCCGTCGTAGGTGGAGAGATAGTAGTTCGTAACCTTAAGGCCGCGCAGGGCATCCACCAGGCGTAAATCGTTGGCGCCGAAATTGTTGGTGATGATGTCCACCGCCAGCGAGTAGAGGTTTGTGGCACTTATCAGATGCTCTGACATGGTGCCGCCTTTTTCCTCTACGTAAGCCTGCAGGTGCCAGCGGCTCAGGTTGTCGATCACCGGCAGCATGCGGGGATCGTTCTCGCCGTAGTTTCTTACATAGAGCCAGTAGAGGTATTGATGGTTGTCGTTGGCATCCTCCCATTGATCCAGCGCTATCTGGCTTTCGATCATGCGCTCTATCATCGCCACCTGATTGAGGGAATAGAGGCCTCCGTTGACACGATTGATCAGCATGGCGCGGCGGAATTCCCTGATCGCCTCCTGGTGTGCCCCGGACCTCTGCAGCGCGGTGCCAAGGCCGAGCAGCTCTTCGTCCATGCCTGCGCCATAGGCGCCGTATTCCGCCTCTATCTGTTCGATGCGCTCGCGGTATCTGTCTATATCCCCGGAGGGGCGCAACTGTCTTTTGACGGTTTGCAGCGGGGTTGAGGCCGCCTCGACATAGGCAGGAGGCGGCGCATAGGCGTCTGCATCTTCCCGCGACCCAGGCTCCGCGCAGACGCGGCCACACAGCAGAGCTGTGGCTGTAAACATCAAGCCGATAGCAAATTTGTTGCTGGTATCTGTCTGTGTCACGGTCGAACCACTTCTGTTCCATGTTGAACTTCACCCACTCTCCACCACAGTTGGCGGCGAGTTTGGGCACGGCTATCCGCTCTGGCACTGGCGCCGCGCGGAGTTTCTCTCCCTGAAGTGTGGTCCTATATCCCTGACGGTGCCCGGAGTGATTTAGTTCCGGTCTCCAGAGTGGTCGGAGGTGTAAAACTGCGCCGTTCTGGAGTTTGCGCTCCCGGCGCCTGTTATCCGGCGCCTGGGATACGTACAAATTTGAGTATAGCCAACGGCAGATGGCCCTCTGCCGGACAGTTTGGAATGGCTCGCCTATTATTTTTATCTACGGAGGGTAACATCACTTCGGTTTGGTCGTCCGAATATAAAGCCGTGCATGGATCACAAAAATAGGATAAAAAATACGTCAATAGGCAACTGCATTGAGTGGTGATCACCTGTGGATCCAAATATCCTCCCGGTTTTGGCCTCCCCTGTGCTCCTAGGGCCTGTTCACACTAACGGAGTTGGCCCTGTTGTGACAGAAAAGGTGCCAATCGAGGCAAGAGGAGCGCGGTTTGGTTGTTCCAAATGAGCGACGAGCAACGAAGAGTGGCGCCTTTTCCGGCACAACCCGAAGGGCTGCCCCTGGTTTCGCGCCCTGCGGCGTTAGAAGTTGCTTATGTGGACTCACCACACTCCGCAATTCCTGCCTTGCAGGCCACAAAACCTGAAGCAGCAGGGCTATCTCAGTTAGTGTGAACAGGCCCTAGTGTAGTTGCTTGCACACCCGTCCCCGACGACCTGCGAGCGTGATGGCCTTCTGGAGCAATCCGGTTATTTTTGGTATTTCTGTCCTAGCAGCATCGGTTTAACAGGGTTGTGCTGTGCGCACTAGTACAGATGCTTGGGCGGCGCATTTGGATTGCTTACCGTGAGAGGCCATAATCGGCGCGTCAGATTTACAGGAGAGTCCCGGTGAGTGTAACAATTGATCCCGCCGTTGCAGCTTGTTTGCGCGGCTTCGAGCCACCGGAGAGGCTGGGTTTTGGCTCTGTAATGGCGCCGGTCATGTTTCGCGCAACCTGCCAAGACGGGGTGTGGAGTAGTGGTGAACTGCGTCCCTATGCCCCCCTGGCTCTGGACCCGGCGGCAAAAGTATTGCATTACGCGCAATCCTGTTTTGAGGGATTGAAGGCCTATCGGGTCCGGGGGAATGAGGTGTGCCTGTTTCGACCCGAGCGCAACGCCGACCGGCTTGCGCACTCGGCGGAGCGCCTGTGCATGCCGGCGGTACCTGTGTCGCTGTTTATGGAGGGTGTTAGGACAGTCGCCGCCTACTGTGCCAATCTGATTCCCGCCAGCAGCGGCGAGTCCCTCTACCTGCGGCCAATACTGCTTGGCACACAGCCGGACCTATCCGTATCGGCGAGCAATGCGTTTGAATTCCTGGTGATCGCCAGTCCTTCGGAGGCCTACCATACTGGAAACATGCGCCTGTGGGTTGAGCGACAGGATGCCCGTGCCGCCCCTGGCGGCACTGGTGACGCCAAAGTGGGAGGCAACTATGCGGCCTCATTGCGGAGTACCGCGCAGTTGAAGCAACGCGGCTTCGACCAGTCCCTGTGGCTGAACCCGGCCGACCACCGCTCCATTGATGAGCTTTCCGGGATGAACTTTTTTGCGGTAATGGAGGGAGAACTGCACACCCCGGCGCTGAATGGCTCCATCCTCCCCGGGGTGACCCGGGACTCACTGATCGCCATCGCACGCCATCATGGACTGGTGGTACACGAGCGTGTGATGGATATCGACGATCTGTTGGCGCTGGTGCAGTCGGGCACCTGTAGCGAAGCCTTTGCCTGCGGCACGGCAGCCATCGTCAGCCCCATCAGTGTGCTGGGGGATGGCGAGGCCAGCTACCAGTTGCACCAGGTACCCGGCCCAGTGTCCGAAATGTTGCGTGGTGCCCTGCTGGATATCCAGGAGGGGCGGGCCGAAGACCGGTTTGGCTGGATGCAAAGGGTTGAAGCGGTGTCTTTAGGCGACTGATAGTTGTAGAGCGCGCCACTTTTGTTTCTAAGCAGTCTTTCCTGTATTTCACTTGATTTCGCGGTGGTTCCCCAGCGCGATATTCGCTAACCCGTATCCCTTAGTGCTTTCCCCAAATGCTGCTGTATTATTTGCTGCAGCGATACTGCCGGACTCTATTACCGGGTCAATTTGTAGCAATCTTTAACACCCAAGTGTTTCCTGCAGAAACGCTTGGGGAAAGTTCACCGCCAGTCGCCCTTCAGTCGTTGACTTGAACGACCGAAGTGCTACAACTGGAGCGGCAAGATAAGAAAGGCTGGAACTTTGGGAATGACCTGTTTGCGGTATTCTCACTTTGATAGGCAGTATCCAGATCAAATTGAGTCTCAGGGTCTCGCCCCGAAATTCCGTGCAAAGAGCGAGGAAAGACGGGATGTTGAGCCATATGTACGGATTGCTGATACAGCCGCGTAGGCAGTGGCAGCAAATTGGAAACCTGTCGGAAAAAAATCTCCGTCGGCAAATTACCTATGTCATAGTGTTGGCGCTGTTGCCGGCGCTGGCCTGGTATTTTGGCACCACCAGGGTGGGCTGGAGTGTCGGTGGCGGAGAGCCGGTGCGTATCACCCGTGAGAGCGCCCTGTCGCTGGTAGCCGTGTTCTATTGCACAATGGTACTGGCCGTGGTTGCCATTGGTTACTTCATCCACTGGATGGGTAAGACCTATGGCGCTGAAACTTATCCCATGAAGGGTATAGTGATCGCCGGCTTTACCGCCACGCCAATTTTCCTTGCCGGCGCCGCCGGTTTTTATCCGCTGCTGTGGCTGGATATTCTGCTCGCTACCGGGGCGGCGGCCTATGCGGTTTACCTGCTGTATCTGGGGATACCCATCGTGATGGGGGTATCGGAAGAGCGCGGTTTTCTGTTCGCCAGCGCCATAGTTACCGTATCACTGGTAATGGCAGTGCTGGTCATGGTGGGAACTGTGTTGTTCTGGAGTTTCGTGTCTGCACCGGTATTCCACTGAACTTGGCTCCATGCCGGGCTTGAGCATTAGGGCCAGCTCAGTGAGTGTGAGCCGGCCCTAGTCAGTCGATATATCCTGTGCCAACCGGCCGACCTCTGTTCCGGCCCCGCCCGGGTTGTAGCGCAGCAGGAGTTGGTAACCGTTGGCCAGCTGCCGCTGGTCCGATGTGGCACTTCCGCGTTCCAGCTCAATTTCCACCAGGGATCTCGCCACCTGCACCGGCTCCATATCGGTGCAGTGGATGCTCATTGCCTCTATATTGGCATCGGCACTGACGACGGCATACTCGACAATCTGCAGGAGCAGGCGCTGGCCCTCAGCGCGCAGGACATAGCCGGGCCCCTCTGCGAGTTTCAGGTGATATTTTGTCGCTCCCCAGGGGCCGTCACAACGGATGGCCTGGTATTCCTTGGAGGCCTCTTCGCCCGCGATCACTCCGGAGCTGAAAGCATCGAAGTCACTGTCGAGCCCCTGGCGCGCAGTGAGCCTGTCACCGGATGGAGTGACTATCTGCAGTTCCAGCAGGTCGTCAGCCGATGCAGCCGTGCTGCAGCAGGCGCTAAGCAGGAAAAGAAAGGCTCGGGCGTTCATGGTGATCTTTGGATTCCAGGCTGACGGTTGCAGAAAATCCCGGCTCAGTCCGCCGGGAAACTGGGCGTTTAAGCAGAGACTCGGCAGACACTAACCCGGGGTGGGCGCTACGGCAAGCTAGAGCCACCCCTCATCCCCATCCCACGGATAACCCCTGTCCTCGACAATCAGTGTCACCGGCGCGCTTGCCCACCGCGAAACGATTGGATAAGCTCTTTAGGCGACTGACGTCTCCAGCAATATCTGCAATCTAATTGGTACAAACGTACCTTTTGAGTCAATGAGTGGCAGAATCCGAGTGCGTCGGACGGAAAAACTCGAATAACAAGGAATACACCATGAAGACCGCAGCATACGTGGGTGTGTCACTGGCCCTGCTGATAGCCGCCGGCTGTGCCCCGGAATCTGACCCCGATGGCGAACCACCGCAGTCCCAGTCTGCCTCCGCCGACTTCCAGAAGCAGCTGCTCAAACAGCTCATCTCCGCCCACCCCGGTCAAGTGATCGAGCTGCCGGCAGGGAAATTCCAACTGAACCGCAGTCTGTCGCTGAACGTCGACGGGGTCACCATTCGCGGTGCCGGTATGGACGAAACCGTACTCTCTTTCAAAGACCAGATTCAGGGAGCCGAGGGTTTGCTGGTTAATGCCAGCGATTTCACCATTGAGGACCTCGCCATTGAAGATACCATCGGCGACGCGCTAAAGGTGAATGAAGGCAAGAACATCATTATCCGTAATATCCGGGTCGAATGGACCAACGGACCTGCCACCGAAAATGGTGCCTATGGCATTTACCCGGTGCAAACGGAAAATACCCTGGTGGAGGGAACTGTGGCTATCGGAGCCTCTGATGCGGGTATCTATGTGGGGCAGTCGCGCAATGTCATAGTGCGCAATAACCGCGCTGAATATAATGTGGCGGGCATCGAGATCGAAAATACCATCGGCGCGGATGTGTATAACAATATTGCTACCAATAACACCGGCGGTATCCTGGTGTTCAATATGCCCAACCTGCCGCAACCCGGCCATAGCACCCGTGTTTACGACAACAAAGTCTTCGCAAACAACGTGGACAATTTTGGCCATGAGGGCACTCCCGTAGCGGCGGTACCTGCCGGCTCCGGTATAGTGATCAACTCCAATGACAATGTGGAAATTTTTAATAACGAAATCGCCGATAACGATACTGCCAATGTCATTGTCAGCAGTTATTACACCGCGGGCTATTACTCTGATAAATCCACGCAGAAGGATTTTGATCCTTACCCCGAAGGTATTTATATCTATGACAACCAGTTCAAGGGCGGTGGCAGTTCCCCGGATCACCTGGAATTGAAAGCACTCAAGCTGGCCAAGTTCGGTTTTAATGGCAGCTTGCCCGATATTCTGTGGGATGGTGTCGTGGATCAGGCGAAGCTGGTGGAGGGCGAGTTGCCGACGGCGCTAAAGCTCTGCATAGACAACGGCGATGCGGGTATTGTCAATGTGGATGCCGCCAATGATTTTAAAAATATCTCCACAGAACTGGCACCACACCAGTGTACCCTGGCGAAGTTACCGCGTATCGAACTGGAGTTTGATAAGCCTGCGGATCAAGAGGTGGACGTCGTCCAGGTAGAGGCCGCAGATGCGTAGTTTTTTCCTCGGTTGGGCGTTGGCGCCGCTGTTCGCTATCGCGCTCGGTGGCTGCGATGCGCCGCGTCAGCAGGTCACCATTCACGCTCGCGAGGCGGTGCCGGATCATCTCAGTGACTGGCACCTGGTTGAAGCTTCCGGTGGTGAACTGCGACTCGCCGACGGTGTGGTTCCTTACGATCTGAACACCGCGCTATTCACGGATTATGCGCACAAGCTGCGCACCCTGTGGATGCCGGAGGGCACTGCGGCACAGTACGGTGATGAGCGATTCGATTATCCAGTGGGCACCATCATTACCAAGA
This sequence comes from Microbulbifer discodermiae, assembly GCF_040742695.1. NCBI lineage: Bacteria > Pseudomonadati > Pseudomonadota > Gammaproteobacteria > Cellvibrionales > Microbulbiferaceae > Microbulbifer > Microbulbifer discodermiae. Next base: position 37,616 of record NZ_JBFLAB010000007.1, read on the forward strand.
CCTTTTACTATCCGCGCAATAGCGGCGATGCGGTACTGCGCACGGAGGATCACAGCGGCGATTATGTGCAGGGCAAAACCGGTGAAACACTGGATTTGGACCGGGTGCGGTTGATGGAGACCCGACTGCTGATCAAACGGGTCGATGGTTGGCAGGCATTGCCCTATGTTTGGAATGCTGCGCAAACCGATGCGTTGTTGGAGATCGCCGGTGATGCTGCACCGCTGAAGCTGGTCGGCGTCAATGGGGAAACTCAGAGCTTCACTTATGTGGTACCCGATGCTAACCAGTGTGCCGGTTGTCACGCGGACAACCACACTGAAAAAGCCGTTATGCCACTGGGGCCGAGGGCAAGGCACCTGAACAAGGACTACAGCTATGCCAACGGGGTTCAGAACCAACTACTGCATTGGCAGCAGATCGGCTATCTGAGTGGTTTGCCGGAGGCGGAAGTCATTCCTCGCAATGCGGACTTTGCGGATGCGACTCAGCCGTTGGAAGCGCGTGCGCGCTCCTACCTGGACATCAACTGCGGCCACTGCCACAACCCTTCCGGTGCGGCGGATACTTCAGGTCTGATGCTGCATCATGCGGAAGTCGACCGCCGGCGTCTGGGCTTGTGTAAACCACCGGTGGCCGCGGGAACTGGCAGCGGCAATCGCTTGTTTGCCATAGTGCCAGGACACCCGGAGGACTCCATCCTCAATTTTCGGGTCGAGTCCACCGATCCCGGGGCGATGATGCCGGAACTGGGACGAAGTCTTGCGCATGAGGAGGGTGCAGAACTGCTGCGCGAATGGATCGCTGCCATGTCGGGTAGTTGTTCTTAGCAGGTTGTTGAAAAAGCCCTCCCTGGCTTTTCTCAACCCGGATTTGTGGTAAACCCTCCACGACAAATCAAGCAGTTACATGCTTGATTTGCGGCCCCAACATCCCTGTTGGGGACAGCAGGCTGCGGAAAAACACTTTTTCGACAGCCTGCCAGGGAACCTCTGGTTAATTCGGTGCTGCCTCAGCGGAGCCTGTGCTACCGCTTGGCAGGGCGCTGCGCGAAGGCTGGTTGTCCTTAGGGAGCGGAGCAACAGAGTCCAGGTGGCGCCACGGGCCGGCCCTGCGGGGCATATCCCTGTAACCTGTTGACCCGGCAACTTATTTGGTTGCCAGGTCAATAGTCAGGGTGTAAAGCATTTGTACTTAAATTAACTGCAACGGCGACCACAGTACTTGTCATCCCTGTTCTGTACCAGACGGTTGTCGGGCGTCATATAAGCGTTAGTTGTTCTTGCCGACGAATTTAATCGGTTGGCAGAAAACTCTAAGCTCGTGCAATTCAGTTAACGAGGTGGCAGTTATCGGGAGTTAGCTCGTGCGCACAGAAATGCTGCAGGTGGGCTTCATACTTCCCGAGTTTTTACGAGAGCTAAAAGGTTGACGCTTTTTCCGGTGTGGCAATTGTCGCTGGGATCAAGCCTTTGAGCATCATGGTAACTGTGCGTTCCAGCAGCGGTGAATCGATGTCGACGGAACCGCTCAAAATCTGATACTCCAGATGGAGAATGGTGCCGTGCACTATCTGCGCCGCGGCTTCCGGATCCGCGAGCCCCAGCAAATTGAAAAACTCCTGGATCAAAGCTTGTGTGGCCTGGTTGGCCATGCGCATGGCGCGGGTCAATTGGCCGTTGCGCAGTGCTTCATTGCGAAACGCCAGTTCGATCAGGCGAAACTCCCGATGACTGGCCTGGCCCCGCACGTGCGTCAATACAAACCTGGTGAGTTGTTGGGTTAGCAGTTTACGGCCCAGGCCGGAGCCCCGATCCTCATCGGACAGGTTGCGCACAGCATTGAAACTGTCTTCCCGCAGTTGACGGGTATGTTCAAGCCCCTGCTCCACAAAATAGGTGAAGGCGTCACTGATAAGGTCGTTGAGGTCTTTGAAATAATAGGTTGTAGCGGCAAGGGGTACTGAGGCCTCGCGGGCGACGGCACGATGACGTATGCCGCGGATGCCTTCCTTTACGACCAGCCGCAGGGTCGCTTCGAGAATGGCTCGGCGGCGCTGGCGGCTGTCTGCCCGTTGGGCCCGGCGTCCGCGGTAAATCAGCTGAGACTTTCCTTCATCCACAGTCATGGCTCAATCCTTGTTTTTATTGTTGATCGGTATTTTCAGTGGGCCAGCGGCAGCTCGGTTTACCGTTGGCCTTGTGGTCAGGTGTAGTGTCGGCATGCTTGCACGCAGTTCACCGATTATTGTATGCCCACTGGGTAGGCTTTCGGCATTGCAGAGAGGCGTGCTTCAATTGCCGCGAGCCGGAGTTATTCTAGCGAAACCGATTTAAATGGCTACCGACAGACAAGCTAATAAGCGCCAAATCGATTACAAACTATTACACGTCAACGGCGGTCCTATGTATGGTGGATTTTTGGCTCTGAATCGTCTTACTCAGGTTGTATGAATAACCGGGTTATTCAATAGGGGATCCCTGGTCCATTAAAATTTCGCAGAATCGTTGGGATTTACTGGCCTGTGCAATTCATACTGGCTTTCTACTGCACCGGATCAAAACCCTATTTTGCCAGGGGTTTTATGGTGGCCAAGTACTTTTCACTTCAAAATGCGCCGCAAAGTCGCCAGATGACAAACGATGCTGTGCCGGTTGGGTGCACGTGGAAAATGAAAATACAGTTGCGAAATGGAGGGTGAAGTGGACTAACTAATTTTACCAGTGGTGCGTACCCGCTTGGCCCCCGGCACTACGTCGATCTGCTGACTCCTATGTTGCTGAGCCCGGTTGTCAATCGCATTTTTTGCCGCTATCAACAGGCCCGCCACCAGAAAGGCGCCCGGAGGCAAGACCGCCACCAGAAAGCCGGGATAGTCGGGGCCGAGTACGGAGATCTGCCAGTTCTCCGCCATGGGACCAAGCAACAGGTTCATATTGGCGAACAGGGTGCCCTGACCCAGAAGTTCGCGGATGGCACCGATAGTGATCAGCACCGCGGTAAAACCGAGCCCCATCATAAAACCGTCCAGCAGCGACGGCAGGGCTGAATTCTTGCTGGCAAAAGCGTCCGCGCGGCCGAGAATTGCACAGTTGGTTACGATTAACGGGATGAAGATGCCCAGGACCAGATAGAGCTCATAGGTGAATGCTTTCATCAGCAGCTCGGCGCAGGTGACGAAAGTGGCGATGATCATCACCGAGGCGGGCAGGCGCACAGTGTCGGGCATTTGCTTGCGCAACAGTGAGACGGCGAGGTTGGAGCAGGTGAGAACACCGATGGTGGCGAGGCCCAGGCCGATGGCGTTGACGACGGAACCGGTTACCGCCAGTAGTGGGCATAACCCCAGTAGCTGCACCAGAGCCGGATTGTTTTTCCAGAGTCCGTTGCGGGTAATTTCGCTATAGGCTGGTGTCGCCATTACTGATTCTCCGGTTGCGCTTCTTGCGTCACTGGCTGTTCCACTTCCACCGCGCGCTTGGATACGGGTGCGCTGAAGATTTGCTGGTGATGCGCCGCAACAAATTCCAACACCGAGCGCACCTGGTTGACCACTGCGCGGGGGGTGATGGTGGCACCGGTAAACTGGTCAAAACTGCCGCCGTCTTTTTGTACCCGCCACTGATCCCGGGGCGGGTCGCCGAGGGAGAGGCCGTTGAACTGCAGTATCCAGTTGCTCTTGCGCAGCTCGATCTTGTCTCCCAGTCCTGGGGTTTCGCTATGACTGGTGACCCTTACTCCGGCGATGGTACCGTCCCGATTTACCCCTACCAGCATTTTGATGGGTCCGGAGTAGCCGTCTTGCGCCACGGCGGGGATAATCACCGCGGTGATCTGGCCGTTGGTCTCGCGCGCAAGATTGATCTCGCCACCATCATTGAGGCCGAGGGGGCCCCAGTAATCGCGCGGAATGGGATAGGTATCCAGCAACAGGTCATTGCTGTGGCGCTCCAGGGGAATAATTTCCAGCAGGGCCCTCGCGGACGCGGCGCGAATGGCCCGCTCAATGGGTTCGCGAGTGGTGACTTCTGTCACTGCCAGAATACCGGCGGTTGTCAGCGCGAACAGTGCCAGCGCTGCCGCATTACCTGCGATGGAACGCCGCAACATCACAGCTCATCCTCATCCGTCGCGCGGCGCGCAGCTTTGTGGCCATAGGTGCGCGGCAGCGTGTAGTTGTCGATGGTGGGAGCGGCAAAGTTCATCAGCAGCACGGCGAAGGCCACGGCATCCGGATAATTTCCCCAGGCGCGAATCACATAGGTGAGCAGACCGACTCCGGCGCCAAAAATAAGCCGGCCCCTATTGCTGGTGGCGCCGCTCACCGGGTCGGTGATAATAAAAAAGGCTCCGAACATGGTGGCTCCGGAGAACAGGTGCAAGGTTGGTGAGCCCTCACTGAGGGAGCTGCCGCTATCGTAGAAAAGCAGTGACAGCAGCACTATGGTGGCCAGCATGGCCAGGGGTGCATGCCAGGTGATAATGCCGCGGTAGAGCAGGAACAGGCCGCCCAGCAGAAAGCCAAAACTGGCGGTCTCCCAGCCCAGGCCTGCAATGGTGCCGCGGTTGAAGACCGGCTCCATCTCATAGAGTTGCGACAAGAGCACCGACTCGTTCAGCCGCACTATCTCCAGTGGCGTTGCGCGGGTGAATCCGTCCACACTGAAATTGCCGAACACCATTGCCAGGGCTTCGCCGACCCCCGGTGTGCCCTGGATCAGCTCTGCCGGTCCCACCCAGCGCGTCATATCCACCGGAAAGCTGATCAGCAGCACCACATAGCCCACCATGGCCGGGTTGAAGGGGTTGTAACCCATACCCCCATACAGATGTTTGGCGAGGACGATGGCGGCGGCGCTGCCGACCAGGGGAATCCACCAGGCGCAGTAGGGTGGCAGGGCGATACCCAGCAGCAACGCGGTGACGAAGGCGCTGTAATCGCGCAGATAAAAGCCCACCGGGCGGTTGCGCAGTTTCATTATCGCCGCCTCGCAGGCCAGGGCGGTGATGGTGCAGAGGGCAATATTGATCAGTACCCCGATGCCAAAGTAGATCACCAGTGCGATCACGCCCGGCAGGGTTGCGGCGGCGACCTGCAACATGACCTCACCGGTATTGTCACCGGCGCGGGTGTGTGGTGACGACATTCGCATCAGTGACATGAGTTTTCCCCGTCCGCCAGCCGCCGTTGCGCGCGTACTTTTTCCTCCAGCTTGTCCCGCAGCTTTTGCCTGGCGACCTCAAAAGCCTCCAGATCCGGATGGCCCTCGGCGCTGGCTTTTTGCAGTCGCCGCTCGGATTTCTCCAGGCGCGCCTGCAGCGCGGCGATTTCGGCGGCCAGTTTGTCCCTATCGCTCACCCGCGCCGGTATCGCTGCGGTGGCAGCGGTGCTATCGGGCCCGGGCGCCGCGGAGCCTTCATCGGAGTTATCGCCCGGCAGGGCCCTCGCCTGCACCTGGGCGAGCTTCTGTCTGGCCTCGTGCAATTTGATCTGCGCTTCTTTCAGCTGCGCCGCAATCTGGTCGCGCTTGTCTGCTGGCGCCTGGCTCAGTTTCGTCTGCATGCGCTCTACCCGGTGTTCGGCACTGGTCAGTGTGCGCTGGGCGCGGGCGAGTTGCTGCTTGGGCGATGCCTGCCTAGCGGTGACCCGCGCCAGCGCGGCCGCAACCACGTCGGCTTCCCCCTGCGATACTCCAGTACCGGCGCTAGCTGTGCTTTTTTTCTCCTGTTGCCGGCGCGCCAATTCGGCTGCATCCCGCCGGGCCTTGCGTTTTGCCTCGCGCTCTTTTTCCGCTTTTTCCAGGCGCAGTTTGCGGAACTCGAACCGCTCGCGCGCCCGGTCGGACTTTTGTTTTTCCTCTTCTGCGATACGGATGTCACCCTTGGCGGCCCGATAGTATTGCACCAGGGGAATCTGGCTGGGACAGACGTAGGAGCAGGCACCGCATTCAATGCAATCAAACAGGTTGTAGGCCTGCAGTTTTTCGCGGTCGTCTGCGCGCGCATACCAGTAGAGTTGCTGGGGCAGCAGAGATGCGGGGCAGGCTTCGGCACAAAAACCGCAGCGGATACAGGCCTGCGCCGGCGGCGGTGGCGGCAGCTCTGCGTCTGTGGGAACCAGCAGGCAGTTGGTTGTTTTGACAATGGGTGCTGTGTCGTCGTCGATGGTATGCCCCATCATCGGGCCGCCGACGATAATACGCCGCACCAGCCCGCGGTGCAGGCCCTGGTGCTTGAGCAGGTGCCGAATGGGGGTGCCTATGGGGACCTCCACATTGCACTGCCGCGCCAGCGCCCGGCCCACCACAGTGGTAATCCGGTTGATCAGCGGCTCGCCAAAACGCACGGCGCGGTAGACAGCGCGTGCAGTGGCGACATTTTGACAGATGATGCCGATATTGGCTGGCAGTCCACGATTTGGGACCTCGCGGCCGGTCAGAATCTGGATCAGCTGTTTTTCGCCGCCAGAGGGATATTTGCAGGGGTATACCACCACGTCAAAGCGAGTGCCTGCGGCGGCCTGGCGCATGGCTTCGATGGCTTCCGGTTTGTTGTCCTCGATGCCGATCAGAACCCGTTCCGGTTGGTCGAGAATATAGGCCATGATCTCGATCCCGGCGATGATATCGCTGGCGCGTTCCCGCATCAGCATGTCGTCTGCGGTGATATAAGGTTCGCACTCGGTACCGTTGATGATCAGGGTGTCGATGTCGGTACCGCCGTGGGGATCCAGTTTCACTGCGGTCGGGAAGCCGGCGCCGCCCATGCCCGCAACGCCGCAGTCGCGGATTTTGTCCAACAGGTCCACCGGCTCCATACGGCGGAAATCCTCACAGGGCTGCAGGTTGCACCAGCGCTCCTCGCCGTCGGTCTGCAGGACTATGGCATCAGCCGGCAGGCCCGAGGGGTGTGTCATGGGGCAGGGCTCTATGGCCACCACCTTGCCGGAGCTGGGTGCGTGGACATTGCAGCTGACCAGGCCGTCGGCTTCGGCAATCTTCTGGCCTTTGAGTACCCGGTCGCCGAGTTTGACCAGTGGAATAGCCTGGGCGCCCACATGCTGGCTGAGAGGCAAAATCAACTGTGCCGCCAGGGGGACTGTGCCGATGGGCTCGCCGGTGGACTGCAGCTTGTTTTGCGGCGGGTGTATGCCGCCGGGAAAATCATTTGGCTGCAGGGCGCGCTGCTTTTCGCTGGCCGCCAGTTGTGCCGCGCGCTCGGCGCGACGCTCCCCGACAAGCTGTCGCTGCCGGTTCCTGCTACCCTTGGTCTCCTGCTCCGGGCTCAAGCGGCATCCCTCTTGTCAGTGGCCGGGTCGCGGGGCCCGGGGCGATCAGTGGCGATCAGTACAACGCCATCGGTGGGCTTTTCCGGTCGCCAGTTCTGCAGCGGAATCTCCAGCGGCACCATATCGATACAGTCCACCGGGCAGGGCTCCACACACAGGTCGCAGCCGGTACATTCATCCACGATTACCGTGTGCATCTGCTTGGCGGCGCCGACGATGGCATCCACCGGGCAGGCCTGGATGCATTTGGTACAGCCGATACACTCGGCTTCGCGGATAAATGCGACCTTCTTTACTTCTTCCGTGCCGTGTTCCGCGTCCAGTGACATCGGTTCCATATCCAGCAGGTTGGCCAGTTCGTTGATGGTCGCCTGGCCTCCCGGTGGGCACTTGTTGATCCGGTCGCCGTTTACGATGGCTTCGGCGTAGGGGCGGCAGCCGGGGTAGCCGCACTGGCCGCACTGGGTCTGTGGCAGCAGGGCGTCCACCTGCTCGACCAACGGGTCGCCCTCGACGCGAAAACGCACCGCGGCAAAACCCAGCAGTGCGCCGAACGCCAGTGCCATGCCGCCGAGGACCAGCAGGGGAGTGGAAATTTCAGTCAGCCACTGCATTGTGTCCCCTCACACCAATCCGCTGAAGCCCATAAACGCCAGCGACATCAGCCCCGCGGTAACCATGCCGATGGCAGCACCGCGAAAGGGTGTGGGCACGTCGGCGGCGAACAGGCGCTCGCGCATGGCGGAAAACAAAATCAACACCAGGGAGAAGCCCACTGCGGCACCGAAGCCAAACAGGGTGGACTGCACAAAGCTGTGGGCTTTCATGGTGTTCTGCAGTGCCACACCGAGCACGGCGCAATTGGTGGTGATCAGGGGCAGGAACACACCCAGGACCCGGTACATCAGCGGGCTGGTTTTCTCGATAAACATACGCGCAAACTGCACCACGACAGCGATGACGAGAATAAAGGCAATGGTGCGCAGGTATTCGAGCTGCAGCGGTTGCAGCAGATAGGTATTGACCAGGTAGGAGCAAATCGATGCCAGGGTCAGGACGAATGTGGTGGCGCCGGCCATGCCGACGGCGGTCTCCAACTTGTTGGACACCCCCATAAACGGACAGAGGCCGAGAAACTGCACCAACACATAGTTGTTCACCAGGATGGTGCCGAGCAGAATTACGGCAAATTCGGTCATAGATGTCCCGGTCATGTTCTCGCGGCGTACTGAGGGCCTGTGCCCCCGTAAACATCGCCCACTCCCAGCCTAGGGCCTGTTTGAGTCAGTGTGAACAGGCCCTAGCATCGGGGCACCGCATACCGTGGAATGGCGCGCAACGCGGTATTATGGGTGAGTCCATGGAGGCGTTCAACCGAGCAGAGTCTAATGCTGTTCAGTCGTCGCCGGCGCGACGAGATATACTGCCGGTTCCCCAGCGGCTGTTTGCCCATCCGATGTTCACGAGGAGTTCACTATGTCTGGTATTACTTACACTCCCCCGAAAGTTTGGCAATGGAATATGGAGAGTGGTGGCACCTTTGCCAGTATAAACCGCCCCATTGCCGGTTCGACCCACGACAAGGAATTGCCGGTGGGCCAGCACCCGCTGCAGCTCTACTCCCTGGCCACGCCCAACGGCGTTAAAGTAACCATTATGCTGGAGGAGCTGCTCGCGCTGGGGTTTGACGGGGCGGAATACGATGCCTACCTGATCCAGATCGGCGAGGGCGATCAGTTCGGCAGTGGTTTCGTCGATATTAACCCCAACTCCAAGATCCCCGCACTGGTGGATCACAGTACCACTCCGCCAATCCGGGTGTTTGAATCCGGCTCCATCCTGCTGTATCTGGCGGAGAAATTCAGTGTGTTCCTGCCCCATACGCCGGCCCAGCGCACCGAAACACTGAACTGGCTGTTCTGGCAGATGGGCAGTGCACCCTATCTGGGCGGCGGCTTTGGCCACTTCTACGCCTATGCGCCGGAAAAATACCAGTATCCCATCGATCGCTACACCATGGAGATCAAGCGCCAGCTGGATGTGCTCGATCGGCAGTTGGCAGAACACCAGTATATTTCCGGTCGCGAATATACCATTGCGGATATGGCCATATGGCCCTGGTATGGCGCCCTGGTCAAAAACCGCGTCTACGACGCCGCCGAGTTCCTGGAGGCGCACAGTTACCAACACCTGAACCGCTGGGCGGAGGAAATCGACCGGCGCCCGGCAGTGCAACGGGGCAGAATGGTGAACCGCACCTGGGGAGAGCCGGAGGGGCAGCTGCACGAGCGGCATCACGCCAGTGATTTCGATACCAAAACCGCAGACAAGACCGGGGAGAGCGGCGATGGCTGAATTGAATTCTGCACAGTCGATTGCAGGGTGAATCCGTCGGGGCGCCGCGGCCCCTGAAGGGCGCAGATGCCGGGGTCTGGATGGCGCCTTACCCTGCGCGCCAAATCAGGTACAGCCGATAGGCGTGGTGAAAATTGGGTGGTGGGAGACATCGCTGGGCGGTGAACCCAAGTGCAAAGGCGACACCTATGGCAAGTGGCAGCGGTATCCGGCTAGCGCGGCGGTAAAAATCGACTTTTTGCCGGCGCAGCAAGCGGGTGATCTCCCGGCGCTGGCAATCCATATCCCGGGAGTACTGTTGAATCTGGCTATTCATTTGACGTAAAGACATGGCTTAACGCCTCTGAAGCCCGGCGGATCTGCTGCCGGGTCTGGCCGAAGCCCAGCAGGGCGCGCAGTTTTTGCTGATACAGGACAATGGCCAGGATCACCAGTGCCTGGGTGGTGATAAAGGCGATAAAGCCGATATAAATGGATTGAAAAAAATAGTAGCCCGCCAGCCCGACCCCGCCGCACAGGCTCACAAAAAACACAAACGCCAGTGGGATCAGCGCTACCTGCAGTAGGAGTATGCGCGTCCCCGCCGCCAGGGAGCGGCTGAATTCCACCCTGGCGAGGGATTGGAGTTTGGTGAGCCAGTCGGTCATCAGCCTGAGAATGGCCTCAGCGCGGGCCAGGGTCTGCTCCAGATCCGGCTCGGCGCCGCTTTCCGGTGGTGGGGTCCCCCCATCGCTATCTGGTGGCGGGCCCGGCTGGTCATCGGTTGGGGGTGAATTTCCGGAGTATGTCATGGAGTCACCATTTCCACACGGAGGGGTCAACCGATGTCATTTCCAAATCTCAAATTCGCGCTGTGACTCATTTCATCAGCCGCGCAACTATCCAGCCCACGGCGAAAGCGCAGCCGACACTCAGGAGCGGATGGCTCTGGATAGAGGCTTCCACTTTCTGCTCCAGATCGGTGGCACGCTGTTTGTTGATCTCCACCGAGGATCTGGCCTTCTGCCTCAGGCTTTCCGCCGTTTCCGCCGCCGCTTCACCGGCGAGGTTGTAGGCGCGGTGCAGTTTTTCCCGGCTGGAGGAATTGGAACTCGGTTTTGCAGTTGCCATAGCAAGCCTCCTTTATAAAAAAAGCCGACTGTGCCTTTATCCTAGAGTCGTCGAGCGCAAATACCACCTGGGGAATGCCGGGAGAAGTGTATCGGGCTGTTGCAGCGGAGGACCGGAAGGTCAGGCTCTGGAAGGTCGTTGAAAAAGCCCCCTTTGGCTTTCTTGAACCCGGGTTTGCGGCGTATGTCCGCAAACCCTCCGCGACAAATCAGGCAGCTACATGCTTGACTTGCGATCCGAGAGTCCCTGTTCGGGGCAACAGGTTGTTGAAAGCTACTTCTTTAACAGGCCCTGGGAGAGGAGCCCTGAGACTGCCACTGGCGGATATTTGTGACCACGCCGTCCAGGAGTCTCTGGCGGCTCTCGCGGCTGATCCAGGCGCTGTGGGGGGTAATAATCAGGTTGGGAATATCGCCTTCCAGCAGGGGATGACCGGCGGGTGGCGGTTCGCTGCTCAATACATCCAGAGCCGCACCACCGATAGTGCCATTGCGCAGCGCCGCGGCCAGCGCCGTCTCATCCACCAGGCCGCCGCGGGCGGTATTGATCAGCAGTGCACCCGGCTTCATGGCCGCGAGGAAATCGCGGTCCACTAACTGTCGGGTCCGCTCGGTGAGGGGGCAGTGGAGGCTGACGACGTCAGCCTTTGGCAACAGCTCCGGCAGGGGCAGGCGGTCGCTGCTGCTGTGTCCCTGAAAGGACTCTGCCAACAGGAGATTCATCCCCATTGCGCGGCCGAGTTCGGCAGTCTTACGGCCCAGATCACCGTAGCCGATGATGCCCAGGTTCTTGCCGGCCAGTTCCATCACCGGGTAATCCAGACGACAGAATACTGGCGACTCGCTCCAGCGCCCGCACATGACGTCCCGGTGGTACTGGTGCCAGCGTGTAGCCAGGGCGAGCATCAGCGCCAGTGCGTGCTGGGGGACTGACGCGCCTGCGTAGCCCTGCACATTGCGCACCGCTATACCGCGCGCGGCGGCGGCGTCCAGGTCGATGTTGTCGGTACCTGTGGCGCAGACGCAGATCAGTTTCAGTCGCCGCGCGCCCTCGATCAGTTCGCGAGTGAGGGCCACCTTGTTGGTAAGCACCAGGTCTGCATCGCGGATTCTTGCCGCCGTCTGCTGTGGTGTGGTGGCATCAAAAAAATCCCACCGATCCAGAGTGCTTTCGAGCGCAGACCTATCCAGCTCTTCCAGCTTCATGGTGAGAGCATCCAGGAAGACTCCGCGCATTTGGTATCCCCTTATCCCGCTGGGTCGCAAGGCCTGTGTACAAAACAGAGCGGGCGCTTGGCCGTCCCAGTTATACACGCGGGGCTCAAGTCACCCGCATACCCGGCTTGGCACCGGCGTGGGGTTCCAGTATCCACAGATCCTTGCCGCCGGGTCCCGCTGCCAGCACCATCCCTTCGCTGACACCAAAACGCATCTTGCGCGGGGCCAGGTTGGCCACCATTACCGTGTGTTTGCCGACCAGGTCTTGCGGGGCATAGGCGCTCTTGATCCCGGCGAATACCTGTCGCGTTTCACCGCCGAGATCGAGGGTCAGCTTCAGCAGCTTGCCGGCGCCTTCAACCTGTTCAGCATTGGCGATCAGGGCGATACGCAGGTCCACCTTGGCGAACTCGTCGAACTGGATTTCGCTGGCAATGGGTTCCTCGGCGAGTGGGCCTGTGGGAGTGCTGGTCTCCGCCTGCAACTGGGCCAGGGATTCCTGTGCCGCTTCCAGCACCGCGTCTACCTGCCGCTGCTCCACCCGCTGCATCAGCGGCTTGAATTTGTTGATGGTATGTCCCGCCAGTGGAGTGGTGGCGGTGTGCCAGTCGAGTCGGGTGCCGAGAAACTCTGCGGCCCTGTCCGCGGTTTGGGGCAGTACTGGCGCCAGCCAGGTGATCAGGGCGCGAAACATATTCACCCCCTGCGAACAGATGGCGACCACTTCCGCTTCGCGGCCCGCCTCCCGGCTCAGCGACCAGGGCGCCTTGTCACTGATCCATGCGTTGGCCGCGTCCGCCAGCTGCATTATCTCGCGCATTGCACGGGCGTATTCCCGGTTTTCGTAGAAATCGGCGATTCGCGGCGCGGCCTCTTCAAACCGCGACCAAAGCGCGGGGTCTGCCAGTTCCTCTGCCAGCACGCCGCCGGATTTGCTGACAAACTTGGCGATGCGCGAAGCGATGTTCACAACCTTGCCCACCAGGTCCGAGTTTATCCGTGCGATGAAATCCTCCAGGTTCAGGTCCAGATCGTCGATCCCCGCGGTGAGTTTCGCCGCAAAGTAGTAGCGCAGATATTCCGGGTTGAGGTGATCCAAATAGTTGCGTGCATTAATAAAGGTGCCGCGGGATTTGGACATCTTCTTGCCGTTCACGGTGAGGAAACCGTGTACGCATACTTTTGTCGGCGTGCGGAAACCGGCGGAGTCCAACATAGCGGGCCAGAAGAGCGCGTGAAAATTGACGATGTCCTTGCCGATAAAATGGTAGACCTGGGCATCGCTGTCTTTGCGCCAGTACTCCCGCCAGTCCAGGGCATTGCGGTCGCAGTAGTTTTTCAGGCTGGCCATGTAGCCGATGGGCGCGTCCAGCCAGACGTAAAAGTATTTGCCCGGCGCGTCGGGAATTTCAAAGCCGAAATAGGGCGCGTCGCGGGAGATGTCCCACTCCTGCAGTCCCTCCTCCAGCCACTCGGACAGTTTGTTGGCCACTTCGTTTTGCAGGGTTCCGGAGCGGGTCCAGGCGGTGAGGAAATCGGTAAACTCCGGCAGCTTAAAAAAGAAGTGCTCGGATTCCTTTTCTATCGGCGTGGCGCCGGAGATGACCGATACCGGATCGATCAGTTCGGTGGGGCTGTAGGTGGCGCCACAGGCTTCACAGTTGTCGCCGTATTGGTCCGGTGTACTGCAGCGCGGACAGGTGCCCTTGATGTAGCGATCGGCCAGGAACAGCTGTTTGTCCGGGTCGAAGGCCTGGGTAATGGTGCGGGAGGCGACTTGGCCGTTGGCGCGCAGGCGCCGGTAGATCTCCGCCGAAAGCTCGCGGTTTTCTTCAGAGTGGGTGGAGTGGTAGTTGTCCACCCCAATCAGGAAGTCGGCGAAATCGCGCTGGTGTTCGGCCTGCATATTGGCGATATGCTGTTCCGGGGTGAGACCCAACCGCTCAGCCTTGAGCATCACGGCGGTTCCGTGGGCGTCGTCGGCGCAGATGTACAGGCAGCGGTGGCCCAGTGCGCGCTGGAAGCGCGACCAGATATCGGTCTGGATATATTCCAGAATATGGCCCAGGTGCAGAGAGCCATTGGCGTAGGGCAGTGCGCTGGTAACAAGGATGTTGCGCGTTTCGGGCATTGGTCTATCCATCGGCTGAACGGGTTTGCGCGGGCGGCTGGGTCCCGCGCTCAAAAGACCGGCGAATATAGCAGATATGCGCCCGGCCCTGTAGCTGCCAAGGCCCCGCTGCGCCCGGCTGAGTGATTCTCTGGCGCCGGCCCCGGCCATGGGACAAAATGTCATCTTTTGGCGGTAACTGACGGAACAGGGGGTTAGGGTGAGCGCAAACCACCACAATCACGAGGGCGATCTGCCGGCAGAGGTGCAGACTGAGCTGGAGCGGCTGGCGGAATCAATCGGGCAGCTGCACGACCCGGCCACGGGGCGAATACTGGACCAGCTGGAGGCGGATATCGAGGTGGGCTTTGATGATGACACGGTATTCGCGGGCATTACCCTGGGATATCCCTGTGCCGGCAGGGAAGGCGAATGGCGCTCGCGGGTGCGCGAGGCCTGCCTGCCGACGCTGAAGGGTGGCCCTTTGGGCACCAGTGAACTGCAGTTTGAGCTGTCTGCGGAAATTCCTGCCACCCCCTGGCCGGATGCGCCGGAGACGCTAACCGGAGTTAAAAACATTATTGCGGTGGCCTCCGGCAAGGGCGGTGTCGGTAAATCCACCACAGCGGTCAATCTGGCCCTGGCACTCGCTGCAGAGGGGGCGTCGGTGGGCCTGCTGGACGCGGATATCTACGGCCCCAGCCTGCCCACCATGCTGGGTACCGAAGGCCAGCGGCCCCAGGTAAAGGAACAGAAGTTCTTTGTGCCGGTAGAGGCGTTGGGGCTTCAAACCATGTCCCTGGGCTACCTGTTGACGGAAGACACACCGGCGGTGTGGCGCGGACCCATGGCCAGTGGCGCACTCAACCAGATACTGACCCAGACCCTGTGGAGCGAGGCCAGCGGAGGGCTGGATTACTTGATCGTCGATATGCCTCCGGGCACCGGTGACATCCAGTTGACCCTGGCGCAGAAGGCGACTCTGGCCGGCGCGGTGATCGTGACTACACCGCAGGATCTGGCCCTGGTGGACGCAATCAAAGGGGTGGAGATGTTCCGCAAGGTCTCTGTACCGGTACTGGGCATCGTCGAAAATATGTCCCTGCACACCTGCACCAACTGCGGCCACACAGAGGCCATCTTTGGCTCCGGCGGTGGCGTGCGCATCGCGGCGGACTACCAGACCCGATTGCTGGGGCAGCTGCCACTGGCAATGGCAATCCGCACTGCTGCCGATGGCGGTCTGCCCAGCGTGGCGGCGGACCCTGAGAGCCAGGTGGCGGCCTGTTACCGCGATATTGCGCAGGCCGCGGCGGCGCAGATCTGGTTGGGGGGAGAGGAGGCGTCGGGGCCGGAGATAGAGATTGGCTGACCCTGGTGCCCGGCCGCAAAACCCGGCAACAAAGGGCTGCCCGGCTTTTGCGGCCGCGGGTGACGTCACCCGCCGGAGCCCGTCCTTGACTGTTCCTGCTGCTGCCTGCGAAGCGCGAATTTACGGCGGCGGCGTTCGACGGTGGTCTCGCGGGCGTCCTGGCCTATGTGCTCCTCACCGCGCAGCTTTGCCAGTTGGATCTGTTTTTCGCGCTCGCGAAAACGGGCCCGGTCGGCTTCGGAGATGCTGTCGAAGCAGTGAGGACAGCTGACGCCCTGCTCGAATTGTGGCGACTGCATCTCTTCTCCCGTAACCGGCCTGCGGCAGGCGTTGCACTGCTGATAGCTGCCGCGTTCCAGCTGGTGATCGACGGTCACGCGATCATCAAATACAAAACACTCGCCGCGCCACAGGGTCTGCTCCTCCGGTACTTCCTCCAGGTATTTGAGGATGCCGCCGCGCAGGTGGTAGACCTCCTCGAAACCCTGCTCTTTGAGGTAGGCGGTGGACTTTTCGCAGCGAATGCCGCCGGTGCAGAACATAGCCACCTTCTTGTGCCGGTCCGGGTCCAGGTGTTCCTGCACATACTGTGGAAATTCGCGGAAGCTGTCCGTCTTTGGATTGACGGCATTCGCAAAGCTGCCGACCTGAAACTCGTAGTCATTGCGGGTATCGATCAGCAGTACTTCCGGGTCGCTGATCAGGGCGTTCCAGTCCTGTGGTTGCACATAGGTGCCTACGGTGCGGCGCGGGTCGATACCCTCTACACCCATGGTGACGATTTCGCGCTTCAACTTTACTTTGCTGCGGCGAAAGGGGGCGCTGTCGGTGAAGGATTCCTTGTGCTCCAGGTCCGCCAGGCGCGGATCGCTTTGCAGGTACGCCAGCAGGGCGTCGATGCCCCCGGGGCTGCCGGCCACTGTCCCGTTGATGCCCTCGCGGGCGAGCAACAGTGTTCCGCGCACGCGGTTGTCCAGCATGACATTGAGCAGGGGTTGGCGCAGGGATTCGAAGTCGTCCAGACAGACGAACTTGTACAGCGCACAGACTGTATACGAACTCATGGTGATTCCTTGTTGCGGGTCGGAGCGTAAATCCGAGGCAATAAGTCAGATCCCGGCCGCTAGAATCGGGCGGCGGCGGGGGTGAAACAGTTGCTTATCTTATCCCAACAGGGGTGAATTGTCGCCTTTTTGTCGGGTGATTGACCGGCGGGACACAAGCTGCCAAAGTGCCACCCAATATCCGGGCCACAGAGTGATTATTGCTATGGAAGAAGAGTTTGTCCCCAAAGAGTCGGCACTCTGTCAGTCGTACACAGAGAACGGAATCACTGTTCAGATCGATATTTACGAAGATGGTGAGGGTGCTTGGCTGCTGGAAATTGTCGATGAAAACAATAACACCACTGTCTGGGAGGATACGTTCACTTCCGAGCAGGGTGCGCTGGACGAGGCGCTGGAAGCGCTGAGCGAAGAGGGTATCGCCAGTTTCGTGGGGTCCGTTTCCACTGAGGGCGACGGTTAGGTTCCTGTGCATTCCACCGGCTGGGTGGGGAATCCGGCAGGGCGCGTTTTTGGGGGTTTGACACCACCGGCTGAAGATTTCCCTGCTAGGGTTTAGAAAGAAGGGAATCGCGACAGTGTGACAGCACACAGCCCTATCAGGGCACTGCCGCGGGATCTCAGGGAGCAGCGGTCCGCGGCAGTGCCATTTGGTATCAATCGCCGATGTTGTGACCGTGAAAACTCTGTTTTTGCTATTCCTGTTATTGCCCGGTGCCGCCACCGGGGCAAGTGTTTCGCTCTCCGCACAGCGCATCCTGCAAACGGGCCTGGTGGAGGCGAGACTGGTGGTCGAGCTGGCCGGCTATGCCATAGTCGCAGGGCGCAGCTGCGCAGACTGTGACGAGAACATCTCCATCTATCTCTACCCCATTCTGCGTCTGGACGCGCGCGACAAGCCCGATATCGACCGCTATACCTATCCGGGACATTACAGCGACTATTTGAGTCGGCTGCCGGTGGAACATACGCGCATGTTTTACGGGCGCTGTTATGAAAACGAACCCGCGCTCTTGTGGCTGAGTGAATACCGCCGGGCGGACGGCTGGGTCAAATCCGAGTATCTGATAGTCTTTGGCGAGGAGGGCCTGCAACACCGCTACAACGAGGGCCGCCAGCCGAGTACCCCTTACCTCGATAATCCCCAATGTGTCGAGTTGCCGGGAATTGCCGCGGAAACGGAACCCTGAAGGGGAGCAGGGTGAAGGTCTTCACCCTGCGGTGGTAGATCTTTGCAAGGCATTGATCCGGTAACTGATTGAGTTGCCGGGTTAACAGCGGCAAAAAAAAGCCCCGCTGGGCGGGGCTTTGGTCCACGGGCGGTCCGCGGTTACTGTTGCGATTCGCTGGTGGGCTTACCTTCGTACCGGCTCGAAGACAATTTTCAGTTTCTTTTTGCCCCAGCGGCGGGCTTTTTTGATGTCCTTCTCCATCCACACGTCAATGCGGTTGGTGAACCGCTTGTTCATGCGGTCACGTACGGTGTAGGTGCCGGACAGACCCTGAATACGCACCTTGGCGCCATTGGTGAGGCCGTGTTTCTCCAGGTCTCTGGATACCGCGATGATCTTGTCACCGGGTCGAAGGCGGTTGTTCCAGGCCGCAACCCAGGGATCATCGTCTGTTTGTCCCGGCACAGAATTGTATGCGGTAGCGTCGACGACCATGGTCTTTTCCACTTTGACGGCAGCCGCGGCAGTTGTACTGACGATCGCTACCAGCATAGCGATAAAGAAATATACCGCGCTGTGCAAAGTCTGTTTGATCATATCCCGTTACCTCCAGGAATTTTGTCGGCCACAGTCCTCAAAAACTTGCGGCATCTCCTAAGACGTTTTAGCAATAACTGGTTAAAAATTAAGCAGCGAGGGTTATGTTACGGGGAGCAGGCGTGAATTCAATTTTTGGCCGGTGGAAAATAAACAGGCATGGTGCGTATTGTTGTTTGCCTTTTTTCTAGGTTGTGGTCGCCCGGTGGGAAGCGATATTGGTCTCAGGTTTCAAGGAGTAGTGAATCCGGGGAAATCCGACCAGACAGCGCTGTCAGCTTTGAGCAAATGATTGCGTTGTCATTGTGATTGATGACAGCGATGTCTTTTCTGATTATTTGGCCAATACGACCAAAATTTGGTCGAATCCCGAAGTGAAAGGCACAGTGTTCTCAAGCGATTATTTGCGACTGATTGGTCAAAAAGTGAAAATTTCCCCGTTTTTACCCCTGAATACCGAGTCGAAAACTGGCTGTCCGGGGCCTATCGGGCGAAGGGCTGGTATAGGGTGGGAGGCTATCCTCCGGGCCGCTCGGCAGTCATGCGACTGTGGCGCAAGGGGATTCAGAGCGCGGAGGTGGCGGTTTTGGTGTCCGGATAGGCTCTTTGCCGGAGGGCCAACAGGTAGTCGATATCCTCCTCCAGGTCCGCAAAGCCATGGCTTCGGTCCAGTTCCACCGCCTTTTCTACCCAGGTGATGGCCTCCTCCAGGTTGCCCTGCCATTCGCAAACCTGCCCCAGGTTGAAGTAGGTGATCGCCAGGTTGTGCCACTGCTGTTGCCGGGTCAGGCCGCCGATTGCCCCGCGATAGAGGCGGTAGGCATTGCGCAACAGGTGGCTGCGCCGGGCCGCTTGGTCCGCACTGGCGGCCTGCTGATGATAGCTGTGAGCCAGCGCGGAACTGACCTGGGCGGCCGAGTACCGCAGCGGCGCGCCTGAGTCCAGATAGTCCAGTACCGCCTGGAATTGCGCGCGGGCCAGCGGGTGGAGGTCCGGCCGGTGCCGTTTCGCCAGTGCGGTCAGCACCATACCGTAGCGGTAGCGCAATTCCTGCTGTCGGCGGGGCTCGGCGGCCAGGGCAGAGATGGCACTCTCGTATCGGGGCAGGGCGGCATCGTAGTCCCCCAGCCGGGCGGACGCTTCCGCAGAATCAATCAACGCCCGGACGCCGGCCGGTGCAGTCTCACACCGGGCTGTTGGCGCCAATAGAAAGGCGCAGAAAAAGAGACTGGTGACCGCTTTTAACATGACCTCTGGCTGCCTGCCGGTTGGGCGTGTCGTGCTATCTACTTACAGTAAACCGCTATTTATGCAGCTGTGCCAGCAGGCCCTGCAAAGGGTGGCGCAACTTAATACCCGCAAAGCGATGGGCCTGGCAGCGGCAGGAAAAACCACTGGCCAGTAACTGGTCCGTCTCGCCGTTGAGGCGCGGTGCCCAGGACTGCTGGAAAATCGCCCGGGAGGTCTCTTTGTGCGCGGTTTCATGGCCGTAGGTGCCGGCCATGCCGCAACAGCCCAGGCGCTCTGTTGTCAGCTCCAGACCGAGCGCGGCAAAGACACTGTGCCAGTCCCCCAGCGAATCCCTGGCATTGGTCTGCTCACTGCAGTGGGGCAGCAGCTGGAAACGGGTCTGCCTCACCCGGTGGCGCTGCTGCGCCAGATGCTGGCTGTGGCCCGCCAGCCACTCCTGCAGCAGCTGTACCTTTGGCGCTTGGTCACCCATCACCTTGCGGTATTCGGAGCGGTAGACAATTGTCATGGAGGGGTCGACACCCACTAGTGGTATCCCCGATTCCGCCAGTTTTTTCAGCATGGCACTGTTGGCCAGGGCGACCCGTTCGAACTGGCGTAAAAAGCCGTGCACATGCAGGGGTTTGCCATTGGCGTGAAAAGGCGCGACCAATGGGAAAAAATCCAGTCTCTTCAGCAGGTGCAGCAGATCCGCCACCATTTCGGCATCGAAATAACTGGTGAAAGCGTCCTGCACTATGATGACAGCCCTCTCCCGCTGGGCAGGGCCCAGAGAGTCCAGACAGGCATGACTGGCCAGGGGTACACCCAGCTCGGACATGGATTTTGTCAGGCGCTTGCGGGCCAGCATCGGGCTGTCCACCAGGCCCAGCCCCCGCTCCAGCAAGCGGCGTACCGGCGCCAGTTTCATTGGCCAGTTGTAGAGCTGCGGCAGCCTGGCCAGTTGTGGCATGGTGAACTCCAGGGCACCGACAAAATAATCCCGTAGCGGCCGCAGGTAGCGGCTGTAGTACAGCTCCAGAAACTTAGCGCGAAATTCGGGTACATCCACTTTGATAGGGCACTGACCGGTACAGGACTTGCAGCCCAGGCAGCCCTGCATGGCCGCGTTTACTTCGTGATTGAAATCGTACTCACCTCTGGCCCGGGCCAGCGAATGCTTGATACGCCCCGGCAGACCGACAAAGAAGGACTGCTCGCGGAATTTGCGACTCGCCTCGGCCGCATCCACACCCCGGTTACTGAGAAGGCGCAGCCACTCCCGCATTAGAGACGCGCGCCCCTTGGGGGAGTGGATACGCTCCCGGGTGGCTTTGTAGGAGGGACACATTGCTGAGTCCGGGTCCCAATTGAAACAGGCACCGTTGCCGTTGCAGTGCACGCCCTCGCTATAGCCATCCCATACCTGGGCGGGGATCTGGCGGTCCCGTTCACCGCGGGTGGGTACCGCATCGATTTTCAGCAGTCCCGAGGCGATGCCGGGGGTGGCGACCTTGCCTGGATTCAGCTGGTTACGGGGATCGAAGGCGGCCTTGATTCTCTGCAATTCCGGGTAGAGTTCGCCAAAAAATTCCGGCGCGTATTCCGCGCGCACACCCTTGCCGTGTTCGCCCCACAGCAGACCACCGTATTTTTGTACGAGCGCCACGACTTTGTCGGTGATCGGGCGGATCAGTGCTGCCTGTGCCGGGTCCTTCATGTCGATGGCCGGCCGCACGTGCAGCACCCCGGCGTCCACATGACCGAACATGCCGTAATCGAGTCCCATCTCATCCAGCACAGCGCGAAATTCACCGATAAAGTCCGCCAGATGCTCGGGCGGCACACAGGTATCTTCGACAAACGGGATGGGGCGTTTCTCACCGTGCACATTGCCCAGCAGGCCAACGGCGCGCTTGCGCATGGCCCAGATTTTGTCCACTTCCGCGTGGCCCCTGGCAATGGAGTAGCCGATACTCTTGCCGGCCTGGCCCAGCAGAGCGTCCACGCCGCTGGTGAACTGCTTCAGGGCCAGATCCAGCTCCTCCTCGGAGGCGGCGGTGTACTCCACCAGGTTGATACCTTTGACCCGGCCTTTATCGCCCGCGAAATACTCGCTTACGCTGGTCCAGACAATGTCCTCCATCGCCAGCTGCAATACTTTGCTGTCCACAGTTTCAATGGAAGTGGGCCCGGCCCCCATCAGCGATTCCGCATCCCGCAGCGCGTCCCGGAAATGGTCGTATTTCAGGTTGACCAGAGCGACGCATTTGGGAATTGGAAGAACCCTGAGCTTGGCCTCGGCGACAAAGCCCAGGCTGCCCTCGGAGCCGCACAGCACACTGTTCAGGTCGAAGTGTTCGCCGTCGCGCCCGGTGCCCAGGTGGGCGAGATCGTAGCCGGTGAGGCAGCGGTTCAGTTTAGGGAATTTCCGCGCGATCAGATCGGCTTTGTCCCGGGCGATGGCCGCGCATACCCGGTGCGCCTCCCCCACCCGGTCGCCGCGGGCGCTCGCCCGCTGCAATGTCTCGCCGTCAATGGGTTGCGAGCGCCAGAGTTCACCTCCCAGCAGTACCGTGGCCAGTTCCAGCACATGGTCGCGGGTCTTGCCATAGACACAGGAGCCCTGACCGGAGGCGTCGGTGTTGATCATGCCGCCGATAGTGGCGCGGTCGCTGGTGGACAGCTCCGGCGCGAAGAAGAGCCCGTGGGGCTGCAGGGCCGCGTTGAGCTGGTCTTTCACCACTCCCGCCTGCACTTTCACCCAGCGTTGTTCGGCGTCGATCTCCAGGATGCGGTTCATGTGCCGGGACAGGTCCACCACCAGACCATCGGTCAGCGACTGGCCGTTGGTGCCGGTGCCGCCGCCCCGGGGGGACAGGACGACCGTGTGGAATTCCTCGCGGTCCGCCAACTCCGTCAGCAACTGCAGATCGCCGGTGTCCCGCGGGTAGATCACGGCCTGCGGCAGCACCTGGTAAATGGAGTTGTCGGTGGCCAGCACAGTGCGGCTGGCGTAACTGGGACTGGTGTCGCCGCGAAAGCCGGCTTCCGTCAGGGCCCGCAGAAAGGCCAAATAGAGCGCTTGCACCTCGTCTACTTCGCGCAGTGCTGGAATCATGGGTTTGCTCGTGATACTCGGCAGGGTCTGGCATTGTAGCCGCGGCAATTGGGCATGCAAGGTGCCGCGGCCGGTAACCGGCGGCTGACCCGGTGGCCATCGTCATTGTTATACAAAAAGAGGCGCTTGTATAAGTGCTGTACTCGCACTATACATGCTGCACAGGGCTTTCAAACTGTCCAATTGATATGAAGATCGAACTTTTGGTGCGCAGGATTCCCGTCGGTATCAGCCAGTGTGCCATGGGGGATCCGGTACGTTATAACGCCGGACACAAACACAGCAAAGTGTGCACTGACCTGCTCAGCCGCTGTTTTGAGTTTGTGTCCCTGTGTCCCGAGGTGGCGATTGGTCTGGGGGTGCCCCGGGATCCGATACGGCTGGTCAAGGACGACTCCTCCCCCGATGCAGCGGTGCGGGCGCTGGGTGTGGTGGACGAATCCCTGGACGTGACCCGACCGCTGCGCGCTTACGCGGACCAGGTGGCGCCCCAATTGCAGTCGGTGCGCGGCTATATCCTGATGCAGAATTCCCCCAGCTGCGGTCTCGCGGGGGTGCGCCGCTACCTGCCCAATGGACACGGTATCGACAGTGGCGGTACCGGCGTGTTCGCGCAGCGCCTGAGGGAGCTTTTCCCTCACCTGCCCATGGAGGAGGTGGGTCGGCTCAACAACAGCGAAATACGCGAGAATTTCCTCACCCGGGTTTTCGCCTATGACGCCTGGTTTCGCTATGTGGGGGAGCCGGTGGGTCCCGCCCGAGTGATCGAGTTCTTCACCGCCTACAAATACCTGTTGCTGGCCCACCACCAGCACAAGACCCGCGAGCTGGGTCAGCTGCTCGCCAATGTGGGAGCCCTGGAGCCGAACCAGCTGGGCCTATCAGTGCTGGGTCACATTATGGATATCCTGTCCCACCCGGCCGGCCGCAAGGACCGCACCAACGCTCTGATGCATGTGCAGGGCCACCTGAAGCACTACCTGAACCGCAGCGAGAGGGCCGAGCTGACCCGACTGATCGACGACTACCGGCAGGGCCTGAAGCCGGTGTCCGCGGTGTTGACCCTGTTGCGCCACTATCTGCCGCGCAGTCCCCACCAGTTTATTCACAGCCAGTTGTTACTGGCCGCTGAACCGGCGGAGTTGGGGTTGTGCGACTTTCACTGAGGGAGGACGCCGTGAAAACAGCGCTTTTGTTCCGGGCCTCAATCAACGCGTGGGCATTGGGCAATGCCCTGGGCCGATAGCGCCGCTGATGCGGCCGCGAGGCTGCCGATCCGGCAGGTGGCAAGGCGCACCGGGGTCAACCCGGTCACTTTGCGCGCCTGGGAGCGCCGTTACGGTTTGCTGGCACCGCAGAGAACGGCTAAAGGACACCGGCTCTACAGCGAAGCGGAGGTAGCCCGGATTGGTGAAATCCTCTCCTGGTTGGCGCGTGGCGTGGCCATCAGCAGGGTGCGCCCGTTATTGGAGCGGGTGGATGCCAGCGGCCAGCTGGAGATGGCTGAGGGCCACTGGGAAAGGCTGGTGCGGCTGACCGCTGCATCGGTGGCGCAGCTGGATGCCGGCCAATTGCGTGCCTGCCTGGAGCATATCCTGGCCAGATACTCCCCCTCCCTGGTACACGATCACTGGTTGGTACCCCTGCAGCGCCGGTTATCCGGCCAGATGCATTTCGGCGCTGCCCTGGCCAGGGCCTATTTCTGGCAACTGCTTACCCAGCGGCTGGCAGTGATGCCGGATGAGAGCCGGGAGGCGCGGCACCGGAACGGCGGTAAGGGGCCCAGGTTGCTGCTGGTCAGTTTCCCCGGTATGGAACAGCAGGCATTCGCAGCTCTGTTCTCACGGGCCTTGACCTGCCGCGCCTTTAACGTCGTGAATCTTCCCGCTGAAGCCGACCTGGGCGAACTGGCATTTGCGGAGAAACAACTCGGTGTGCAGGGGATAATCTGTTACAGCCACAATGCGCTGCCGACGGCGATCCTCGGCGAGGGGATGGCGCGCACGGCGCGAAGCCTGCAGGTACCACTCTGGTTTGCCGGTGGCTTGGTGAGCCTGCAGCGCCGCGACCTGCAGCCCTTCATTAGCGCCGGCCTCTGCCGGCTGCTGCCGGAGGACTGCGCCGGCGCTGTGCGCAGACTGCGGGAGCCGTGGTAATGACCCCTGCAAGCCGGCTGGAACGGGGCCTGGTCTGGTTTCGCACGGATCTGAGGCTGGATGACAACACAGCACTCTACCGGGCGGTAAAGCAGTGCGCGGCGGTGGCCGGTATTTTTCTCGCCTGCCCGGGGTCCTGGCGCCGCCATAATGAGGGCGACCCGCTGATCGCTTTTCGCCTCGCCTGCCTGCGCGAACTTCAATCCAGTCTGGCGGAGCGCAATATTCCCCTTTATTTCCTGGAACTGCACGATTTCTCCCGGGTGCCGCGGGCACTGCAACAGGTGGCGAAAAAACTGCGTATCGACACACTGTTTGCCAACGCCGAGTATCCACTGAACGAACAGCGGCGCGATGCGGCGGTGCGCGAAGCCCTTGAGGGTGTGGGGGTGAGGGTCGAGTACTGCAGTGACCGCACCCTGGCGCCGCCGGGGAGCTTGAAAACCGGAGGTGGGGAAGCCTACAAGGTATTTACGCCGTTCAAACGCGCCTTTATTTCCCAGTGGGGCGCTGACGCTTTCAAGCCACTCCCGGCGCCGGGCAAAACCGGTGTCGCATCCTGGCCGCGGTGGCTGGAGGTGGCGGGGCCGAGCAACCTGGTGCAAACCTTGCCGGATACCGTGTCCGGCTATCCAGCAGTTCCCGTACACAGGGGCCGGCTGTATGGCTGGCTACCCGGCGAGAAAGCGGCCCGGCAGCGTTTGCAGGCGTTTCGCCAGGTGATGGACAGCTATGCGGCACAGCGGGACTTCCCCGCTATCGATGCCACCTCGCGCCTGTCCCCCTATCTCAACTGCGGCGCCATCTCGGTGCGTCGTTGCGCGTATACGGCGCTGACCTGCAACCAGGGGCGCTGGACCGGTGGCAGTGAGGGTGCCAGTTGCTGGCTCAGCGAGCTGCTGTGGCGGGAGTTTTACACCCACCTGATTGTTGCTTTTCCGCGCCTGTGCATGGGCAGGCCGTTCAAGCTGGAGACGGATGCGGTGCCCTGGTCTGCAAACAGGGCGCAATTCGCCAGGTGGTGCCGGGGGGCGACAGGTGTGCCCATCGTGGACGCGGCCATGCGGCAGCTGCAGCAAACTGGCTGGATGCACAATCGGCTGCGTATGATAGTGGCGTCGTTTCTCAGCAAGAATTTATTGCTGGACTGGCGCTGGGGCGAACGCTTTTTTATGCAGCACCTGATTGATGGAGATTTCGCCGCCAACAATGGTGGCTGGCAGTGGGCGGCCTCCACCGGCACCGATGCGGCGCCCTATTTTCGTGTTTTCAACCCCTACAGCCAGTCGCAGAAATTTGATCCGAACGGGGAATTCATCCGCCGCTTTGTGCCGGAACTGGCCGGCCTCGGCGATGCGGAAATTCACTGTCCGCCCCGCTTATCCACCTATCCGCAGCCAATTTGTGATGTCCGGGAGACACGCAAAAGGGCGATTCAGGTTTTCGCACAGCTGAAATAACGCATCCATTGCTCCCTTAGATCGCGGCTGCCGGCAGCAGCGCCGAGCGGGTGTCTATACTTGCCCAATCGCAGCCCAGTCAACGGAGTGCAGCATGGCGATATTTCCCCGATCTCTTATTTTTGTTCTGGCACTTGCCATTGTTTCCGTCAGCCACGCAGACGATATCACCTCGGACCTGTATCGCGGTTTCGTCGTGTTTGGAGACAGTCTGTCCGACAGTGGCAATGCGGGTGTGTTTACCAGTGCCGACCCCGACGGGGTGATTCCCCGGCAGCCGGCGATCAGCTTTACCGCGCAAAGGTTTGGCCTGCCGATGCTGATACCCTCCTGTTTCGGTCTCGGCCCCGCCTTCGGTGGCGCTATTCCCTGTGCACCGGCGCCGGGCACACCGGAGCAGCAGGTGGCGCAGATAGTCAACTCGGTGTTGACCAATGGCAGCAACTGGGCGGTGGGCGGAAACCGGTCGGCGGACGTGTTGTTGGCGCTGGTGGGGCCGCAACGCTTCCGGGAGCTGTTCCCCAACACTACAGTGGCGGACCACAATGAGCTCAGTATTATCCTGCCGGACTCCAGCCGCTGTGGCCCGGACGGCATCTGCGATCCCGCCGCAGGCGAGAGCCCCTATCTCAGCCCCGCTGAGACGGCGCAGGTGGTCGCAGCTTTCGGCAACCCGGTGGCTTTACAGGCGCTGGTGGACGACCCCAACAACAATATCACCCTCACTGGTGTCCCCTTCGCCACCGGCCAGGGTTTCCTGCCGCAAAATGCGATAGCGGGCGACCAGCTTTATTATCTGAACGGCGGGGGCAACGATATTATCTCCGGTGTTCTGGCCGGTACCATTTCGCCGGCCAGCATGGAGCGTGCGGCCGGTTTTCTGGCCGGTGCGGCGGCCGAACTCAGGGCCGCTGGTGCCCGCTTTGTGGTGGTCTCCAACGTGCCCGGGGTCGGCAGCACACCGCTGATGAACGACCTGGGGCCAGCGGCGGTCAGCGCCGCCAGCATCGGCACCCAGCTCTACAATGCCTCCCTGCGGCGCCAGATTAATCTGGTTGGCAATGTGCTCATCCTCGACAGCGAAGGCATAGCTGCCCTGGCGCTGGAGCGGCCGGGCCTGTTCGGTTTTGCCGATATCAATCAGGCCGCCACCTGCTATGCGGCGGGAGCCTGCGCCAATCCGGACCCGGTATACAGTGAGGGTGGCAGCGCGCCCAATGCGAACCAGCTGTATTTCAACGACGGTGTTCACCCAACGCTGGCGGCCCAGCGTGTGCTGGGGGATTACTATTTCTCGGTTCTGAACGCCCCGGTCGGCCTCGGCATGCTGCCGGATCTGGGCTACCAGAATCTGCGCGCGCACCAGTCCAACATCGATCATCACCTGGTGGCGCAGCGTTTTCGCGAACCCGCTACCACGGTCTTCTTCGGCGGCGCCTGGCAGCGCACGGATCTGGGGCAGGGCCCGGCCCCCAATGACAACGACAATGCCTGGGATGGCCTGATCGGTTTCAGCGTCGCCTCCGGGGATCATTTCGAGTGGGCACTGGCCCTGTCTTACGGCACTACCGATTATAAACCCAGGCACCTGTCTCTGGAGGCGGACAACCTGAACCTGAGCTGGATAGCCCGCTGGAACAACCAGCGTTTCTTTATCGATGGCGGCCTTACCTATAGCGATATCGACTACGACGAGGTGGACCGGCGCATCCGCCTCGGCGATACGTTTTCCACCCGCATACAGGGGGATACCGATGGGGATGCCTCGGCCTTGTTTGTGCGTGCGGGCTTTGACTCTGTGCCGGCGCTGCCCTGCCAGATAGGTCCCTTTGTTGCGGTTTCCTTGAGCCAGGTGGATGTGGACGCCTTCAGCGAGGACACCAACCGCGATCTCACTGTAATCGGCAGCAATGGGGAAACCCTGGACCCGGTGGGTCTGCGTGTGCGTCACCAGAGCCGGGATTACTATCGCTATCGCGCCGGCTTTTTCTACAATGCGCCCAAGGATCTCGACTGGCGCTGGTTTGGTGAAGTGTGGCTGGAAGCCGCCGATGGCGACAATACCGATACAGTGGGTATCGGCCTCAAGTCGATTCGGGGCAACAGCGCTTTTCTAGCCGGTTACAACAGTCGCAAGGAGGGCTTTTTTCAGAACGGCGTGGGCGCACTGGTGGGACTCAACCTCACTGACCAGTTCCAGTTGAGTGGTAATGTTTTGGTGGGATCTGAAGATACTGTGGGCGGCCTGAACATCAATTATCGCTTCTGATAAGAGGGCGCCGTTATGGCGCCCTGCTTTTTTAAGGAACCTCTCCGGCAGGGGGGTGAGCGTGTCGACAGGGCGTCGACGATCGCAGAATTTTCTGCGGTGCAGCTGGTGAAATTGACCGGGTAATGCGCAAAGAACCGGTTTTTCGCGCCGTCAATTACCTCTCTGGTTGTTAACGTATGTGTATCAAAGTGACAACCGGACAGCGCCAATGTACACCCCCAGATTCAGTAACCAGAGTGACGCTCTCAACCAGGCGGAAGCCGATGTTTGGGCTGTCAGTGACCGGGCTCATGAGCTGGCGGGCAAGGGTGAGGATGTGGTTTTCCTCTGTGTTGGTGATCCCAACTTCGATACCCCGGAACCTATTCTGGATTTCGCCCGGGCGCGGCTGGGGGTAGGGCGGACCCACTATTCCCCCGCGGCTGGTGAGCCAGTACTGCGCCGCGCCATCGCCGACATCGAAACCAGGGTATCTCCCCACCCCTGCAGCCCGGACGATGTGGTGGTATTCCCCGGTGGTACCAATGCCATCTATGGGGTGCTGGCCTGCCTGTTGAACCCGGGTGAGCAGATCGTAATTCCCGAGCCCATGTATATCGGTTATGTGCCCATCTGCAATGCTCTGCGCCTCGACGTGAGGAAGGTGAGTTGCCCGGCGGAAACTAATTTCGCTTTTGACACCGGGGCCATCAAGCGCGCGATTACCGATGAGACCCGTGCGGTGATGATCAATACACCGGTAAACCCGACCGGGGCCATGGCTACCCCCGAACAGCTGCGGGAACTGGCCGCCTACTGCCTGGAGCGGGGTGTGTGGCTGGTGAGTGATGAAATGTACTCCATGATCACATTTGCCCGGCACCATACTTCCCTGCGCACCGCGGCGGAGAATTTGGACAATGTAGTGGTGATCGACGGGTTGAGTAAATCACACGCCATGAGTGGCTGGCGCCTGGGCTGGGCTGTGGCGAGAGGGCCACTGGTGGAGCGGCTGACCCAGTTTGCCGGGGCCACTATTTTCGGGTGTCCGCAGTTTGTTCAGGAGGCCGCGGCCTTCGCGTTGGAGTTCGACGCCTATTTCGTCCGCCAGATGCGGGACGCCTACCGCAGCCGGCGCGATATCATCGTGGAGCGGATCTCCCGGATTCCATCCCTGAGCTGTTACTCGCCGGAGGCGGGTATGTTTGTGATGGTGGATGTCTCCGCCGTGGCCGATTCCGGCCAGGCATTTGCCGAATCCTTGCTGGATGCCGAACGCGTATCGGTGTTGCCGGGTGCCCCCTTCGGTGCCAGCGCCGCCAATCACGTGCGCCTGACCCTGGCTGCGGAGGAGAAGGACATCCGTCGCGCGCTGGATCGTATAGAGCGTTTCGTAACCAGCGGCAGCCGCCGGGCTGGCTGAACCCTGCCTTTCTCTACGGCGGGCAGGGCCCCGCCTTTTGCTCTGTGTTTCGGATTGACGCGAATGCCGGTATCCTTGGCGCCCTCTGTGGACACAGAACGACGGTAAAGTGAAAATAGATCGGCACAACCTCAAAATTCTGCAAGCTCTGCAGACCAATGCGCGCATCAGTAATCTCAACCTCAGCGAAAAAATCGGGCTGTCGGAGAGCGCCTGCCTGGCGCGGGTAAAACGACTGACCAGCGAGCGTTATATTCGTGAATTTCAGGCCGAGGTAAATCTGGACAAGGTCCGGCATGCTGAATTTTACGTCAATGTAGCACTGAAGCGGCAGGATGCACGTACCAGTGAAAGTTTTCGCCGTACCATCGACAGTATTCCGCAGATTGTCTCCTGCGTGAAAATGTCCGGCGAGTTCGACTATATGTTGCGGTTTGTATGCCCCGATGCTGCCGATTTCAATCGCGTGTCGGAACAGTTGCTGGCGGACGAGGAGGCGGCGATTTCCCGCATGACCTCGCACCTGGTGATCGAGAAAACCAAGCCATTCGCCGGTTATCCACTGGAACTGTTATTCCAGGATTGAATGCAAAGCGTTTTTATCACCAGGGTCGGATTGCGCGCAACCAGTCGCTCTATGGACGGGCCGTAGACCGCACCCGCTGAGTCCCATTACCTCCGGCTGACCATCAGCCCGGCGGTGTGGGGCAATTCCCGGTAAAGGTCCCGCAAGCGAAAGCCCAGCCATTGACCCGAAAGCGAGGTCGTGGCACTAACCCCACTTGAGTCGCAGTGACAAGGAGGAAGACAACGTGAAGCAAAGTGGACCTATTTATCTCGGCCTGAATGCCCTGGTGTTCGCCACCATCAGCGCTATGGCATTCGTCAATCCCGAGGCATTTGCCCGCACTATCGACTTTGCCCTGTTGACACCTTCGGCGGTACCGGAACTGCTGGCCACCTATGGCGGGCTGATGCTGGTAATCGCCTGCCTGATCGCGCTGTCACTGTTTCTCCACCGCCGCAGGACCATGGCATATTTCCTGATCACTCTGTCCTATGTGGGTTTCAGCGGTGGTCGCCTTGTGGGCATACTGGCCCACAGCGGTTTCGACTGGCGCAACTTCTTCTTCCTGGCCGCGGAATTGGTGCTGCTTGTCTGGGGTGCTGCCTGCTATTGGCAAGAGCGAGGCCGCGGGCTGGCAGGTTGCTGAAAAAGCCTTCCCCAGCAGGTTGTTGAAAAAGGCATCCTGCCTGTTTCAAAACGCGAAAAGCGAAAATGTAATTTTCATTTTTCTCCCAAAATCAACGACTTGGGCGTCGCCGATTTTGCCGGAACATCCATGTTCCGGTACCAGGCGTCGAAATTCTTCGAATTTCAACAGCCTGCTAGCGAAATGAAAAAAAAAGCGCGGAACCGTTGCCGGACCGCGCAAGGTGTTGCGGATTTCTGCCGATCAGCCGCAATTCAGATACTGGCACTGACCTCGCCGGCCTGGCGAGAGGATTGTGCTCCAGCGGTGGCGCGCCTGAACTCGTCCTTGTAGTGCTTGAATTCGGTGCCCATCAGCCGGTCCCAGAAAGTGAAGTAAAAGCCGTAGTTGCCTTGGAACTTCTGGTGATGCAGATCGTGATGGGTGGTTGTGGTGAGGATGTCCAGGGGCCCATCGACCCAGCTGCGGGGATGGAATTCACAGCCGGCGTGCAGCATGGCATTGCGGAAGATCATAATGAATATAAACGCCAGCCAGATCAGCGGGTGCAGGGGTATCAGCATCATAATCAAGGGCGAGAATACAGCCATCAGGGCCGCTTCGCCGACGGAAAAGCTATAGGCGG
This sequence comes from Microbulbifer discodermiae, assembly GCF_040742695.1. NCBI lineage: Bacteria > Pseudomonadati > Pseudomonadota > Gammaproteobacteria > Cellvibrionales > Microbulbiferaceae > Microbulbifer > Microbulbifer discodermiae. The sequence goes on from NZ_JBFLAB010000007.1 coordinate 69,381, forward strand.
CCCAGGGTGTTGGTGTGCGGGACAGGTGGTGCAGCCGGTGAAAATGCCGGAACAGCTTTGGGTGGTGCATGGCCCGGTGGGTCCAGTAAAAATAGGCATCGTGCACCACTATCACTACCGGCAGGCTGAGCAGATTCCACCACATGGGAACTGCGCTCCAGTCGTGATATAGCTTTACCACGCCCCAGTCGGCCAGAATTCCCGTAATCAGGCCGACAGTGGCGAAGACAACCAGGGTCAGCATTGAAAAGCTGATTTCCCGCCGGATATCGTTCCAGCCGGCGCGGCGATTTTGCAGTCGGCGGCTATCCATCCAGCGTCGAAACAGGAAACCCACCGCGAGACTGACAGTGGTGGTGGCGAGCAGATAGCGAAACAGGCCATTCTTATAGTAGAAGGCCCAGTCGCCCCCCAGTCCCGATAGAAATTCCATAGATTTACCTTTTGCGGGTTGCCGCATCCGTTCATTGTCGGTCAATGGTGTCGCCGGTACCGAATCAATGCGACCGCCTAGTGTACTTTGGCCAACTGAGTGTGCGGGAGAGGGGTGTGCTTCGCTTGCGGAAAGCAAAAAAACGGCTGACGAATTCCGAAAACAGGTATAAATAGGAGCGAAAAGCTCGTTACTCCGGTCAGTCAGTCAACTGCTGGCGGCGGAATTCCGTCGGGGTCAGGTCGTGGCGGCGCTTGAAGGCCGCGTTGAACGGGCTCAGTGACCGGTAACCGGTATCCAGGGCGATGGTGAGCACCGGCAGGTGTGCCTGGTCCGGGTCCGCCAGGCGGGTGCTGGCCTCGTCGATACGGAACTGGTTCAGGTACTCGTTGAAATTTCGATAACCCAGGTGCCGGTTGATCAGGGCGCGCAGCACATGCTCGCGGGCATCCAGCAGTTCCGCCAGCTCGCGGATAGTGAGTCCGGTACGCCTATAGCCGCCGTCACTCATGTGACTCTGCAGGCGCTGCAGCAGCTGGGTCTGCTGCGGGTCCAATGGCTCGCTGGCCACGGGTATCTCCCGCTTGGTGTTGGCGGAATTTTCATTGTGGGGCAGCGACTCTGTCAGTGCGGCCGGGGACAGTGCCAACAGCCACAGGCAGGCAGCAAAGCACAATAGGCTGGCGAGCACCGCGTGCAGAATTGGAACTTCCGCGGGCATGGGTTGGTAGGAAAACAAAAACTCGGCACAGATCACGATCAGCATATAACTGCCGATGGCCGTCAGCAGCGCCGCACGCAGGTTCCTGCGGGCTTCCACCAGGTCGGACTGAAAGTGCCGCAACAGGGTTACCAGGCCCGCGGCCACCAATCCCAGCTTCATCGGCTGGGACAGGATATACAGGGTGTCCTGTAGTGGGGATAACGCCTGCAGTGGCATATGGCCGGCGGGGACGTCGACCGCCACCGACAGCGCGACCAGCAGCCAACCCCAGTGGGGAAACCCCTCGCTGTCACTGCACAAGTGGTGCGCGAACAGCCAGAAGGCCGCCGGTACCAGCGTGATGGGTAAATCCAGCAGCAGTGCCATAACACCCTGCTGCGGGGGCAGCAGTGGCCGCAACAGGTAGAAGAAGGTCCCGGCGAGCACCACGATCAGCCAGCGGCCGGCGGACTGCTGGCGATTCGAAATGGTCAGTTTGGCAGCGGCCAGAAGAAGGAGGCCGCAGGCCGTTCCGGTAAAAAACACATAACTGTCGTGCAAACCTCACCTCCAGCGGGTCGCCCAGGCATCGAGTACTTTACGGCTGTAGGTGTGGCGGCCATAGCTGCCGTTGTAGTAGGCCAGCGCATTGGCGAGGTTGCCTTTGGCCTTGCCGATATAGTGTTTGAGGATGGTGCAGCCGTAGCGCAGGTTGGTATCCATATCGATCAGATTGTCACTGGGGCTACCGATCTCGTTTTTCCAGAACGGCATCACCTGCATCATGCCCTGGGCCCCCACGCGGGATACGGCGTAGGGATTGAAGGCACTTTCGATCTGGATGACCGCCAGTACGATTTCCGGTTGCAGCCCCGCCAGAGTGGCTTCGCGATGTACCGCCTTGAGGATCTGCATGCGCTCGTCCGGGTCCTTGATATAGCGGGTGAGGGGCTGTGACTTGGCCAGCAGCCAGACCTCGGCATCGAAGCGATCGGTAAAGCTGTTGGCCTGGGAGATGGCCGCCCGCAAAGCGCGCCGCTGCTCCGGATCGATATCCGGTATCTGCATCTGCGCCAGGCTGTGAGTGCAGAAAAAAACCAGCACCATGGACAGGCAGTTTCTAATCATTATCAGTCCAGGTTATTAACCAATCCAACCGATGGCGCTCTACCAAAAGGTCGTCGTCCCCAAAATCCTGCGCGACCATGCGAAACCGCTTGTGCTTGAACGGCTCGGATTGACCTCCGCCCGGCGGCGGCACATTCTTGTGCCCTATTGACCGCGCTCCCTTTTGGGTAGAGGGATTATTGGTCGCCGAGTATTTTTTCCACCAGTATCTGCTCCAGCTGCGACTCGGCAAAATCCTGGCTCTCCGCATCCCGGCGGCCCTTGTATTCAACCACACCTTTTTCCAGTCCGCGATCACCGACCACGATTCGGTGAGGTATGCCCAGCAGCTCCTCGTCCGCCAGCATAGCGCCCAGACGCGCCCGGGGCTCGTCCATAAACAGCACATCGATACCCCTGTCCCGCAGCGACTGGTAGAGGTGTTCGCACTTTTCACGTACCAAGTCACTCTTGTGCATATTGATCGGCACAATCGCCAGTTGGAAGGGGGCTATGGCTTGCGGCCAGAGAATCCCGGAGTCGTCGTGGTTCTGTTCGATGGCGGCGGCCACTATGCGGGAGATCCCGATGCCATAGCAACCCATAGTCATCACCTGCTCCTTGCCATTTTCGTCCAGCACAGTGGCGTTCATGGCCCGGCTGTACTTTTCGCCCAGCTGGAAAATATGGCCCACTTCGATACCCCGCTTGATCTCCAGGGTGCCGCTGCCATCCGGGCTGGTATCGCCGGCTACCACATTGCGGAGATCCTCCACCCGCTGCAGCTTGACGTCGCGGTCCCAGTTGACCCCGGTCAGGTGGTAGTCATCCCGGTTGGCACCACAGATAAAGTCTCCCAGGTGGGCGGCAGACCGGTCGACGATGGTTTCGATTTGCAGTTCCACCGGTCCCAGGGAACCGATACCACAACCCAGCTCGGCGGCGATGCGTTCCTCTTCGGCAAATTGCAGCGGGCTGGCAATGCCGGCCAGCTTTTCCGCCTTCAGTTCGTTGAGTTCGTGATCGCCGCGCAGCACCAGGGCCACCAGGGGCGGTGTCTGCCCCTCCTCCGTTTCACCCAGCACAATCAGTGTCTTCACCGATTGCGCGGGGTCGGCGTGCAGGAATTCACTCACAGCGGCGATAGTTTTCTGCCCCGGGGTATGCACCTCCTGCATGTCCCTGCTCGCTTGCGGGCGCTCGCCCTGTGGCGCCAGGGCTTCCGCCAGCTCCACGTTGGCGGCGTAGCGGGACTCGCTGGAGAAAGCGATATCGTCTTCCCCACTCGCCGCCAGGACCTGGAACTCGTGTGACCGGGAACCGCCAATGGAACCGGTATCGGCCAGTACCGGGCGATAGTCCAGGCCGATGCGGTCGAAGATGCGGCAGTAGGCCTGGTGCATCGCATCGTAGGTTTCCTGTAGCGAGTCGCCGCCCAAGTGGAAGGAGTAGGCGTCCTTCATGGTGAACTCCCGTGCGCGCATAACACCGAAGCGGGGGCGGATCTCGTCGCGGAACTTTGTTTGGATCTGGTAGAAGTTCACCGGCAGCTGCTTGTAGCTGCTGATTTCGTTGCGGATCAGGTCGGTGATCACTTCCTCGTGGGTCGGTCCCAGGCAGAAGGGGTTGTGATGCCGGTCCTGCAGCCGCAGCAATTCCGGGCCGTACTCCTGCCAGCGGCCGGACTCCTCCCACAGTTCCGCCGGCTGCACCACCGGCATCAGTACTTCCAGTGCACCGGCCCGATCCATCTCTTCCCGGACTATACGTTCAACTTTGCGCAAGACCCGCAAACCTGTGGGCAGCCAGGTATAGAGACCGGAAGCCAGGCGGCGGATCATGCCCGCGCGCAGCATCAACTGGTGGCTGATGACCTTGGCGTCATTAGGGGTTTCTTTCTGGGTGGCGACCAGATAGCGGGATACGCGCATAGAGGGTTTCTGCTTATATTGCTTTGTGGGGGCGACATTTTACGTCGATGACGCGGCTTGTTGGTAGGGTTGGCGCCCGCCATTGATATACGGCGGCGGCCCGGGGGTGTCGCAGCATGAAAAACCCCGCCGGAGCGGGGTCGGTGGAGGCTGGCGGAGGGGTCAGGACTCGGCCATCTCCTTCATTTTCTTCAGCGGACGAATCTTCACTTGAATGCTGGCCGGTTTGGCCTTGAACATGGTCTCCTCGCCGGTGAAGGGGTTGATGCCCTTGCGCGCCTTCTTGGCCGGCTTTTTCACAGTGGTGATTTTCATCAGGCCGGGCAGGGCGAACTCCCCCACAGCACGCTTCTTGATGTGGCCCTCAATGATGTCGGTCAATTCGTCCATCACGGACTGGACCTGTTTGCGGCTGAGGTCGGTATTCGTGGCTATCTGGTTCAGTATCTGGGTCTTGGTATATTTCTCTCTGACTGCGGTCACTTTCTTGACCTTTGCCGGAGCGGCTTTCTTTGCTGCTTTCTTTGCCGGAGCCTTCTTCGCAGCGGTCTTTCTGGTCTTTTTGGCGGTAGCTTTCTTAGCTGCAGTTTTACGTGCGTTCATGGTAGCTTCCTTCTAATGATGTTGTTCCAATGAAAGTGAGTTCGTACGCTTGCGGTGTTGTCCGCCAAGAAGCGGGGCAGGCACCCGGTACTGAGGGGAAGTATATATAGTTTTTTTTCTCCCGCACGCGAAAAAACAGGAAAAATAGTGCTTTTTGAACCGTATCTCAGCCGGTGGCCCCTCCCGGGCCGGCGGGCCAGGTTTCCCCGGTGCTGGCGCGGCTTCTTCCCGGGGGGGCGCTCATGTATAATCTGCGCCCCCAAGAAGTACCAGGTGTTGCTTCATGCCGATCTACGAATACCAGTGCGAAGCCTGCGGTCACCAGATGGAGGCATTGCAGCGAATGAGTGATGCTCCATTGACCAGCTGTCCCTCCTGTGAGCAGCCGCAGCTGCGCAAGAAGATTTCCGCTGCGGGCTTTCGCCTCAAAGGCAGTGGTTGGTACGAGACCGACTTCAAGGCCGGAAACAAGAAAAACCTGGCTGGGGACACGGCTAAGCCGGCGGCCAAGTCGGAAGCCAGTTCCGGCTCCGCGACGGAAACAGGCTGAACTGGACAAAAATTGGACGGCTGGCGCCGATCCGGAAGAATGACTATCGGCAACGGGGATTGTATTCATGCGCAGTGACTACTGTGGCACCCTTCGAGCTGCGGACATAGGCCGCGAAGTTACCCTGTGTGGTTGGGTGGACCGCCGCCGCGACCACGGCGGAGTGATTTTTATCGATCTGCGCGACCGCGACGGGATTGTCCAGGTGGTGTTCGATCCGGATGTGGGCGAACACTTCGAGCGCGCCGACCGGGTGCGCGCCGAGTATGTGCTCAAGGTCAGTGGCCGTGTGCGTGCGCGCTCGGAGGCCACCGTCAATCCGGGCATGGCGACCGGCGAGGTGGAGGTCTATGGTACCCAGCTGGAAATTCTCAGTCTCGCTGAACCGGTACCTTTCCAGCTGGACGAATACACGGCGGTGGGCGAGGACGTGCGGCTCAAGTACCGCTACCTGGATCTGCGCCGCAATGAGATGCAGCACAACCTGCGCTTTCGCTCCCGGCTCACCACCGCCATTCGCAATTACCTCGATGGCGAAGGCTTCCTGGATATCGAAACCCCGATTCTGACCCGGGCCACGCCCGAGGGTGCGCGGGATTACCTGGTACCCAGCCGTACCCACGAGGGCAAATTTTTCGCCCTGCCGCAGTCGCCACAACTGTTTAAGCAGCTGCTGATGGTGTCCGGCTTCGATCGCTACTACCAGATAGCAAAGTGCTTCCGCGACGAGGACCTGCGTGCGGACCGCCAGCCTGAGTTCACCCAGATCGATATAGAGACCTCGTTTCTGGAAGAGGGCGATATTATGTCCATTACGGAGGGCATGGTGCGCCAGTTGTTTCAGGAGCTGAAGGGCGTGGAACTCGGGGACTTTCCTCGCATGTCTTATGGCGAAGCCATGGAGCGTTTCGGCTCCGACAAGCCGGATCTGCGTATCCCGCTGGAGATGGTGGAAATCAAGGACTTGATGCGGGAGGTGGACTTCAAGGTGTTCTCCGGCCCGGCCAACGATCCCAAAGGGCGTGTCGCCGCGCTGAAAGTGCCGGGGGGCAACCACAAGCTGACCCGCAAGCAGATCGACGACTACGGCAAGTTTGTCGGCATCTACGGCGCCAAAGGCCTGGCTTATATCAAGGTCAATGACAAGTCCGACCTGGAGAATGGCCTGCAGTCGCCCATCGTCAAGTTCCTGCCCAACCGGACCCGTGCGGCGATTGTCGAGCGGATGGCGGCGGAAAACGGCGACCTGATTTTTTTCGGCGCCGACAAGGGCAGGATAGTTGCCGAGGCGCTGGGTGCATTGCGCTGCAAACTGGGCGCGGACCTGAACCTGTACACCTGTGACTGGGCGCCGCTGTGGGTGGTGGACTTCCCCATGTTCGAAGAGGCCGACGACGGCAGTCTCACCTCGCTGCACCACCCCTTCACGGCGCCGTCCTGTGCACCGGAGGCGCTGGAGCAAAATCCGCTCGCGGCACTGTCCCGGGCTTACGATATGGTGCTCAACGGCACCGAATTGGGGGGGGGCTCCATCCGTATCCACGATCAGGTCATGCAGCAAACGGTGTTCCGTATTCTCGGGGTAGACGCGGGGGAGCAGAGGGAAAAATTCGGTTTCCTGCTGGACGCGCTCAAATATGGTGCACCGCCCCACGGCGGCCTGGCTTTTGGCCTCGATCGCCTGGTGATGCTGATGACCGGCAGCGACTCCATTCGCGACGTGATCGCCTTCCCCAAAACCCAGAGTGCCGCCTGTGTCATGACCGATGCCCCCGGTGCGGTGGACGCGAAGCAGCTGCGCGAGCTGAATATCCGCCTGCGCCAGCAGGAAAAGCAGATCAGTTAGATACCCCGGCCGGTTTCGGTGGCAAAGGCGATAGAGCGGAGAGATAGAGATGGCGGGACACAGTAAATGGGCCAACATCAAGCACCGCAAGGCGGCCCAGGACGCCAAGCGGGGCAAGGTTTTCACCAAGATTATTCGCGAACTGACGGTAGCCGCCAAAGCCGGTGCCAACCCGGATGACAATCCGGCTCTGCGGGCCACTATCGACAAGGCGCTGGGCGCCAATATGAAACGCGATACCATCGACAAAGCCATAGCCCGCGGCGCTGGCAACAGCGATGGTGAAAACTATGAGGCGGTCACCTATGAGGGGTATGGCGTCGGTGGCGTGGCGGTACTGGTGGAGTGCCTGACCGACAACCGCAAGCGCACCGTGGCGGAAGTGCGCCATGCCTTCAGCAAACGCGGCGGCAACCTGGGCACCGATGGTTCGGTGGCCTATCTCTTTTCCCGCAAGGGGCAGATTTACTACCAGCCGGGCGTCGATGAGGATGCCCTGATGGAAGCCGCCCTGGAGGCGGGCGCCGACGACATAGTTGCCAACGACGACAACAGTGTCGAGGTCACCACCGAATTCCAGGACTATTTGTCGGTCAAGGATGCGCTGACAGAGGCTGGTTTTACCCCCGCCGGAGCCGAAATCGCCATGGTCCCCTCCACTACAGTGCCACTGGACCGGGAAGGTGCCGAGAAGGTGCTGGCGCTGGTGGATATGCTGGAAGACCTGGACGATGTGCAGAATGTCTACACTAACGCCGATATCCCCGACGAGGTGATGGCACAGCTGGCCTGATACCGGCTGCTTCCTCTCCCCCCTGCCGTCCCTGTCGGGGTAGTGCCCGTGTCCCGCAGTTGTGCACAATTGCCTTGACGGTATTGCTTTGCCTTGGGACACTCGGGCCCACTATTTGTATAAATGTACAGGGGATAGTCTGCGGTGACTCGGATTCTGGGAATAGATCCCGGCTCGCGCAAGACCGGCTACGGCCTGATTGATGTTGGGCGGGGCAAGGCCCGCTATGTCGCCAGCGGTGTGATTCGCATCCCGGATGCGGCCCTGCCGGAGCGCCTCAAACTTATTTTTGATGCCGTGAGCCAGATCGCCGACCAGTATCGGCCCACCCAGGTGGCAATCGAAAACGTATTCATGTCCAAGAGCGCCGCTTCGGCGCTGAAACTTGGGCAGGCCCGCGGCGCAGCCATCGTTGCCGCCGCCCAGGCGGACCTGGAGGTGGCGGAATACGAAGCGCGCAAGGTCAAGCAGGCGGTGGTCGGCAGTGGCGCGGCGGACAAGCTGCAGGTGCAGCATATGGTCAAAACCCTGCTGCAGCTGCCTGCCAGCCCGCAGGAAGATGCGGCGGATGCCCTCGCTGTGGCCCTGTGCCATCTGCACACCATACAGACACTGGTGCAAACCGCTACCGGCAGTACAAGCCGGTTTCGCCGCGGCCGCCTGAGTGTCTCTTGACGGAAAACGGACAATAAGATGATAGGAAGACTGAATGGCAGCCTGGCGGTGGTGCAGCCGCCCCTGTTGCTGCTGGACGTGCAGGGTGTGGGTTACGAACTGCTCGCGCCCATGACCACCATATTCGAGCTGCCACCGCTGGGGCAGAGGGTGCAACTGTACACACACCTGGCAGTTTCCGAGACCGCACAACAACTCTACGGTTTTATTCACGAGGCGGACCGCCAACTCTTTCGCACACTGATCAAAGTCAACGGTGTCGGGCCAAAAATGGCGCTGGCGATTCTCTCCGGCCTCGACGCCGCCTCCCTGTCCCGCTGTGTGGCGGAGGACAATGTAGCCGCGCTGGTGAAGCTGCCGGGTGTGGGCAGGAAAACCGCCGAGCGCCTTATCATCGAGCTGCGCGACAAGCTGGCGCCCCAACCCGGCGATGGCGACAATATCGCTGTGGCCAGCACAGAAAGGGTCCGGGTCGATAGCGCCAGTGAGGCGGAGATCGCCCTGACCGCGCTGGGCTACAAGCCCGTCGACGCGGCCAAAATGGTCGCACGCGCCAATAAGCAGGCGCCGGATGCCGACAGCGCCACGCTGATCCGGCTGGCCCTGAAAAGCATGGCCCCTGCCTAGCAGGCTGTCGAAATTCGCAGAATTTCGACAGCCTGGTACCGGAATATGGATGTTCCGGCAAAATCGACGACGCCTAAGTCGTTGATTTTGGAAGAAAAGTGAAAATCACATTTTTCGCTTTTCGTGTTTTGAAACAGGCAGGATGCCTTTTTCAACAACCTGCTAGGTCCCGTTGTGACATAAAAAGTGCCAATCGAGGCACGAGGAGAGCGGTTTGGTTGCTCCAAATAGAAGGCGAGTAACGAAGAGTGGCGTCTGGTCCGCCACAACTCGAAGGGCGGTCACTGGTTCCGCACTCTGCGGCGTTAGACACTGTTTATGTGGGCCCGCCACACCGCACAATTCCCGCCTTGCAGGTCAAAACCAGTGGCAGCAAGGTTTACTCAGTGAGTGTCAACGGACCCTGACCGGGAGATAGCGCCGTGATCGAAGCCGACCGTCTCATCGCTCCCCAACCGCTCGGGCCCGAGGGCCAGGAAGAGCAGCACGACCGAGCCGTGCGGCCCAAGTCCCTGGCCGACTATGTGGGCCAGCCGGTGGTGCGCGAGCAGATGGAAATCTTTATCCAGGCCGCCAGGCTCAGGGGCGAGGCACTGGATCACACACTGGTATTCGGGCCGCCGGGTCTCGGCAAAACGACCCTGGCCAATATCATCGCGGCCGAGATGGGGGTTGCCATCAAAACCACGTCCGGTCCGGTCTTGGAGAAGGCTGGGGACCTGGCCGCCCTGATGACCAATCTGGAACCGGGCGATGTGCTTTTCATCGATGAGATCCACCGCCTGAGTCCCCATGTGGAAGAGGTCCTCTATCCGGCCATGGAGGACTACCAGCTGGATATCATGATCGGCGAGGGCCCGGCCGCGCGTTCCATCAAACTGGACCTGCCGCCGTTTACTCTGGTGGGGGCCACCACCCGCGCGGGTCTGCTGACCTCGCCCCTGCGAGACCGTTTCGGGATAGTCCAGCGCCTGGAGTTTTACAGCGTGGAGGACTTGACCAGCATAGTGCGCCGCTCCGCGGGCCTGATGGGAGTGGAGATGGACGCGGGTGGCGCGGTGGAAGTGGCCCGGCGCGCTCGCGGTACCCCCCGCATCGCCAACCGGCTGTTGCGCCGCGTGAGGGACTTCGCTGATGTGCGGGGGGACGGCAGCGTGGATACCGACACCGCGGATGCCGCGCTGAATATGCTCAACGTGGACGCGCGGGGCTTTGACCAGTTGGACCGGCGCATGCTGCTGGCGATGATCGAGAAGTTCGACGGCGGTCCGGTGGGGGTGGATAGCCTCGCCGCGGCGGTGAGTGAAGAGCGGGGCACCATTGAGGATGTGCTGGAACCCTATCTGATTCAGCAGGGTTATATCACGCGCACACCGCGCGGCCGGGTGGTAACCGCCATCGCCTATGAACACTTTGGCCTGCCGCATCCCGGCGGCAGCTAGCGGCCCCGGTTCCGCAACTCCACAAGCAACCAAAGCGGGGCAGCCAAGAGGAGCAGTGGTGAGCGAGCCTTTCAGTATACCGGTGCGTGTCTATATAGAGGATACGGACGCGGGCGGGATTGTCTATTACGTCAATTATTTGAAGTATATGGAGCGCGCGCGCACAGAATTGGTCCGCTCACTCGGCTATGATAAGCCCGCCATGCCTCGCGAGGGCCTGTTGCTGGTGGTGCATTCGGCGCAAATACAGTACCGTCGTTCCGCTCGCCTGGACGATACGTTGCGGGCAACCGCGGCGATTGGCAAACTGGGGCGCGCGGGGATCACCTTCGAGCAAAAAATCTGGCGCGACGGTGAAATAATTTGCCAGGGCGTGGTCAAAGTCGCCTGCGTTGCAGAGAATAATCGCAAGCCCTGTGCGCTACCCGCATCCATTTACTCAGCATTGAAGGCAGCTTGTAAAGAATGAACGCCGGTGAACAAATCTCCCTCTGGAGTCTGATACAGAGTGCCAGTCTGCTGGTACAACTGGTTATGTTGCTGTTGTTGATAGCCTCGGTGACTTCATGGGTCATGATTGTGCAGCGTGGACTCTATCTGTCCCGCGCCAAGAGTGCCCTGTCCGGCTTTGAGCGCCGCTTCTGGTCGGGGGCGGACCTCAATCAGCTGTTCCGCGAAGGCAACACCCGCGCCGAGAAGGGGCGGGTGCACGGCCTGGAATCCATTTTTCGCGCTGGCCTGACGGAGTTCACCCGCCTGCGCCAACAGGGCCACAGCAGTCCCGAAGCGGTGATGGAAGGGGTGGAGCGCGCCATGCGCGTGGCCCTCAACCGGGAGCAGGAACGTTTGGAAATGAATCTGCCGTTTCTCGCCAGCGTGGGCTCCGTCAGCCCCTATATCGGCCTGTTCGGCACCGTGTGGGGCATCATGAACTCCTTCCGCGGTCTGGCCACAATGCACCAGGCCACTATCGCCACGGTGGCGCCGGGCATCAGTGAGGCCCTGGTGGCCACTGCCATGGGGCTGTTCGCTGCTATTCCCGCTGTGCTGGCCTACAACCGCTACGCCGCCAGGGCGGAATGGCTGTTGTCCAGCTACGAGACTTTTGCCGAGGAGTTCTCCTCCATACTGCACCGCAAGGTGCACTCCAGCTGAACCGGATGCATCTATGAGCATTTCCCGCAAGGCACCCAAAAAGAAACTGGTCTCGGAGATCAACGTCGTACCCTACATTGACGTAATGTTGGTACTGCTGGTGGTTTTCATGGTGACGGCGCCGCTGCTGATGCAGGGGGTCAAGGTGGACCTGCCCGACGCCCCCTCGGCACCCATCGACAACACCGATGATGAGCCGCTGATCGTTTCGGTGCGTGCCGACGGCACCTATTATCTGAATCTGGGCAAGGACGAAAAAGTGGCCAAGCCCCTTGAGGAGATTAGCGCAACAGTAGCCAAGGTACTGCGGCAGAAGCCTGCCACCCCGGTGCTGGTGTGGGGTGACACCGAGGCCCGCTACGGCCTCATTGTGGGTGCCATGACCCAGTTACAACAGGCCGGTGCCCCGAGCGTCGGGCTGGTTACCGAGCCCCCGCAGGAGTAGCGCCGGTTATGCGTGGCTCCTACCCACTGGCAATCGCGGTCAGCCTTTGTCTGCACGGGGCGCTGATTGCCCTGCTGGTCTACGGCTGGGAGGCGACCAGTAAGCGGGAGCTGAAACCAATGCCGCAAGTGGTGCAGGCGAAACTGGTAACCCTTGAGCCCAAGGTGACCAAAAAGAAGACGCCTCCCCCCAAGGTGGACCTTGAGCAGAAGCGTCGCCAGCGCGAGCTGGACCGTCAGCGCCGCGCGCAGGAGGTGAAAAAACCCCGTGCGGTAGAAAAAAAGCCCGAGCGTGACGAGGCGAAGAAGACCGAGGACGAGCTTAAGAAACAGGAAGACCAGGCGCGCGCGGAGAAAGAACGCCAGGAACAACTGGACCGCGAACGCCAGAGCGCCTTCGAGGAGGCGCTGGAGGAAGAGGAGGAGCTGTTGGATGCCAGCGAGGACACGCAGGCAGTCATGTCCGTGGCCCAGGCTATCCGGACGCGCATCGAATCCGTCTGGAGCCGCCCTCCCAGTGCCCGCAACGGCATGCTTACGGTGGCACAAATCAACTTTGTACCCACCGGCCGCGTGGTGGCAGCCAATATTGTCGAGGGCAGTGGCAATGCCGCATTGGATCGCTCAGTGCTCACCGCCATTCGCAAAGTGGAGGTGTTTCCCGAAGTGGCGGAGCTGGCCCGCCGGGAGCCCGCCCTGTTCGAGCGCGAAGTGCGCACAACCCTGTTGAACTTTAGAGTCGAAGACCTGCGCCAATGATCAGAAAACTCGCCATACTCGTTTCCCTTGCCATTACCCTGTCGGTGAGCGGGATTGCCCGGGCCCAACTGGTGGTGGATATCACCAGTGGCATAGATGACCCCACGCCGATCGCAGTGTCACCGTTTGGCTGGTCCGGTACCGGCGTGCTGCCGGAGGATGTGTCCGGGATCGTCGCCGCCGACCTGCGTCGCAGTGGCCTGTTTGCCCCGGTGCCCAAAGAAGATATGTTGTCTTTCCCAAAATCCCCGGACGAAATAGTGTTCCGGGACTGGCGCATCCTCGGCGCTGAATATGTGGTGACAGGCCGTATTGAGCCCCAGGCAGATGGCTATCTGCTGACCTTTGACCTGGTGAATATTTTTGGCCAGCAGAAAATGTTCACCCGGCAGGTGAGTGGGGGGCGCGATCAATTGCGGGATATCGCCCACCGCGCGGCGGACGAGATCTTTCAGGCCATCACCGGTATCCGCGGGGCCTTCTCCACCCAGATGGTTTACGTGTTGGAACAGACCCGTGGCGGTCGCCCCAGCTATGTACTGATGCGGGCGGATATCGACGGCGCGCGACCGCGGGAGATCCGCCGTTTCAGCGCGCCGGTGATGTCACCCAGCTGGTCGCCGAACGGGCAGCAGGTGGCCTACGTATCCTTTGAAGCCGGGCGCCCGGCTATCTTTGTCGAAAACCTGAATACCGGTGCACGCCGGCAGCTGACCAACTTCAAGGGGCTGAACAGTTCACCGGCCTGGTCCCCGGACGGAACCAAACTGGCCATGGTGCTCTCCAAGGACGGCAATCCGGAGATCTATGTGTTGGATTTGAATTCCGGACGCTTTACGCGCATGACCCGTCACTTCTCCATCGATACCGAGCCGAACTGGATGCCTGACGGCAAATCGCTGATTTTCACCTCTGATAGGGGAGGTAAGCCACAAATTTATCAATTGACGCTTGCCACCGGTCAAGTAGACCGCTTAACCTTCGATGGTGACTATAACGCTAGGCCGCGGGTGTCACCGGATGGCAAGACGCTGGTAATGGTCCATCGCAGCAGGGGGGTTTTCACCATTGCGACAATGGATATCAATTCCGGCCGAATGCGTGTGCTCACGGAGACGTCGCTGGACGAATCCCCCAGTATCGCCCCCAACGGAGCCATGTTGATGTATGCCACCAAACGGGGGGGCAAGGGTATTCTGGCGGCGGTTTCGCTGGATGCCGGAGTGAAGTACAACCTGCCCTCCCAGCGGGGGGATGTTCGCGAACCGGCATGGTCGCCTTACTTTGACTGAATTGGGGATGCCTGTTGAATAGCGGGCCGAGGTTTCAGCAAACAATACAAGTATCTTAGTAAGAATCTTACAGAATAGAGTTTTCGATAACACAAAAAGCGGAGTAGCTTATGTTTAAATCAGTAAAAACTGGCCTGGGTCTGGCTGCTGTATTTGCGGTATTGGCCGGTTGTTCTACTACCGATACAGTGGATGGTGGCCAGGAGACGCAGGTGGTGGGCACTACTACCCCTCCACCGGTTGTTGAGACCCCGGTCGAGGAAACCGTAGTGCCGTTGGACAATACAGTTTACTTTGACTTCGACAAATCCCTGTTGAAGCCGGAAACCCGCGAACTGCTGATACAGCACGCCGACCGCCTGCGCGGTTCCGCCCATAATGTGCGCCTGGAAGGCCATGCCGACGAGTTGGGCACCCGGGAGTATAACCTGGCCTTGGGTGAGCGCCGCGCCAATGCGGTTCGCGATTTCCTGGTTCTGCAGGGCGTGGACTCCGGCAGCCTGGAAGTTATCAGCTATGGTGAAGAGCGTCCGGCTGTTCCTGGTGACAGCGAGAGTGCCCGCGCCATGAACCGCCGCGTCGTAATCGTCGAGTAACCCAACAGGCTGCCCATGGCACTCTTGATAAGACAAGCCGCAGTCATCGTAGTCACACTGGCTGCGGTATCCTCGGTTCTCGCGCAGGCCCCGGTGGTGGATCTGTCCGAGAACCGGGATTCCCGGCCGGTCCCCGCCTATGGTGACGGCTCTGCCGGGGAATCCCGTTATTCCAGCGCTGCGCCGGTGGCTGCGCAGCAGCCCCGCGCCCAGACGAATCCACAGGCGGAAGCCTACTACCAGATGCAGGTGCTGCAACAGGAAGTGCGGGAATTGCGTGGTGCGGTGGAGGAGCTGCGGCATGAGATAAAACGCCTCAAGCAACAGCGCACCGATGACTATATGGACCTGGACCGGCGCATCTCGCGCCTTTCGGGTGAGCAGCCATCGCCCCTCCCCGAAGAGGGCGATGATTCCTCCGGTGATCTGAACAGCGATTCCAGTGAATCTCCTCAGTCCGCACCTGGTCCACAGGGGGGTGACGAGCGTGAGCGCTATCAGGCCAGCTTCGGTATGGCTCGAGAAGGCGACTATGTGGGCGCCAGTGTCGCATTCAAACGCTTGTTGGCCGACTTTCCCAACGGCAAATATGCCCCCAACGCCAACTATTGGCTGGGTGAGATAGCACTGGTCCAGGGCGATCTCGAAGGGGCCCGCCAGTGGTTTGTGGCCTTACTGGATGGTTATCCCAACTCCACCAAAGTGTGGGACGGGCGTTACAAACTGGGTACTGTCTATCACCAGTTGGGTGACGATAGCCGCGCCCGCGAGTTGCTGGAGCAGGTGGCCGCCAGTGATGCCCGCGCCGCCGGCCTCGCCAAGCAGTATCTGCAGGAGAATCTGCAGCAGTAGATCCCAGTTTTGCGACCAGCCGGTCGATGCCTGTCGCTGGTTTTTTAACCGCAATGCCACTATGATTTCGCGCCCGGACGGCATCGGCCGTCCGGGCGTTTTATTTTGTCTGGTAACTATGACCGAATTGCATACTGGGTCGCAGAGTTTGCACAGGGAAACACTGCGTATCAGTGAAATCTTTTACTCCCTGCAGGGGGAGGCGCGGGACTCGGGGCTGCCGACGACATTCGTGCGCCTCACAGGCTGCCCGCTGCGCTGCACCTACTGTGATTCCGAATATGCTTTTTACGGCGGCGAGCGCTTGTCGCTGGCCGAAATACTGGGGAGAGTGCGCAGCTACCCGGCGCGCAACCTGTGTGTGACCGGTGGTGAACCGCTGGCCCAGCCAAACTGCCTGCCGCTTCTCACTGCCCTGTGTGATGCCGGCTACCAGGTGTCGCTTGAAACCAGCGGGGCCCTGTCTGTCGAAGAGGTGGACAGGCGCGTGTCGCGGGTGGTCGATCTGAAGACCCCGGCCTCTGGAGAGCAGCATCGCAACCGGATGGAAAACATCGCCCTGCTCAATCAACGCGACCAGGTAAAATTCGTTATCTGTGACCGGACAGACTTCGATTGGGCGATCTTTACCCTGGACAGCTACCGCCTGTCCGAGCGGGTCGGCGAAGTACTGTTTTCCCCGAGTCATGATCAGCTCGCACCCCGCCAACTGGCCGAGTGGATACTGGAAACCGGAGTACCGGTGCGCATGCAGATCCAGTTGCATAAATTGCTGTGGGGCGACGTCCCGGGAGTATAAATGACTGAAAGAAGAGCTGTGGTCCTGCTAAGTGGAGGGCTGGATTCCGCCACCGTGCTGGCCATGGCCCGTGCAGAGGGTTACCTGTGTTACGCCCTGGGGTTTGATTATGGCCAGCGCCACCAGGCTGAGTTGCGCGCCGCTCAGAGGGTCGCGACAAGCCTTGGCGCCCGCCAATACAAGGTAGTAAGGCTGGACCTGCGCACTATCGGCGGTTCCGCACTCACGGACGACAGTATTCAGGTGCCGGAAACCGAGACCGATGGTATCCCGGTTACCTATGTGCCGGCGCGAAACACTGTGTTTCTATCAATCGCCCTCGGTTGGGCGGAGGTACTGGGTGCGCGGGATATTTTTGTCGGCGTGAATGCAGTGGACTATTCCGGCTACCCGGACTGCCGCCCCGACTATATCGAGGCGTTTGAGCGTATGGCGAATCTGGCCACCCGAGCCGGAGTCGAAGGCTGTGGGTTGCGTATTCGGGCGCCGCTGATGCAGATGGGCAAAGCGGACATAGTCCGCCGCGGCAGCGCATTGGGCGTCGATTACAGCCTGACCGTATCCTGCTATCAGGCGGATACAGACGGTATCGCCTGCGGTCGCTGTGATAGCTGCCGCCTGCGTGCCGCAGGATTTGCCGAAGCGGGCCTGGCCGACCCCACGCCCTATGCCAGCACTTGATGTGTGAGCCGGACTTTGGCTCTAAGCTCTTCAAATCTTTAAGATTTTTTACCATCAGGTATTGTTTTTCGGAAATAGATCCGTAAGATACGCAACTCCTCACGTTGAGGCATCGAAGGGTCGTTAGCTCAGTTGGTAGAGCAGTTGGCTTTTAACCAATTGGTCGCTGGTTCGAATCCAGCACGACCCACCATATTCCGGGGCCTGCAGAGCATTCGCTACCTCCACCCTGTCCCACAAAGAGCCAATTGTCCCACAAGATCACTTTTATTTAGTCAGCTTCTTCAGGCTTGCGATGATAATGCCGCCTAGTCGTTGAGGCGCTCGTGTGAGACAACCGGCGCCTCGCCTGTTCCATATCTTCACTGTCAGAAGCGACTTTGGCTCGTAGGTCATTTTCGGTAAACCGCTCTTGAATTGCTCCCATCTTGAGCGCTTTGTCTATCCAGCGCCGAAAGATGCTATCGAAGCCACTGGTATTGCCTTCCTCATCAATGTATGGGTCACCCTTGCGGGTGCAAAAGAGGTAGTTGGTACTGGATACGCGCTGCGGACGTGCCGCAAGAGCAGCTGCCCAGGCAGCCTCACGCTCTGGTGTAAGTTTGTACACAGTTACTTTCCCTGATGAATCGGCTGTCTTAGCCGGTTGCACCTTAATTCCCTCATTGGTCTTAGTCCGCAGCTCAAGGCGAAGCATGTCGGCTTTGCGTGCTCCTAGTGTCATTTTCAGCCCTACATAAGCTTGAAGGAAGTTACTGGCATAGGACAAAGCAGCATGCAGTTCCTCGTCGGTGACATATCGCTTGCGGACGCGCCCTGGATTTTTTATACGGAGACCGCGCATGGGGTGTTGATTATTACGCAGTACCCCCCATTCAATTGCTTTGCTAAATAAGTGTGAGAGTACCTCTAAATCACGATTGGCAGATGTAGGGGTTTCTCGACGTAAGTCGCGATACTTGAAAATTTGGTGGCTCTCTATTTCACTAGGGGGCATATGTCCAAATACGGCACGTAATCGCTTCAAACTGATGAGATTGTTACGCCGTGTTGCTGGCGCTTTTAGAGGTGCCACTTCCGAAATGTAGCGATCCATCAGCTCACTCATAATACTGATATTGGATGTTTCGCTGTCTAACTCCTGCATTATCTCGGAATATCGTTGAGCCGCGTCGGCTATGGTGTAGCCGAGCGTATATTCCGCCTTGCCATCGAAGAGTCGATGACGAGTGGTAGCGTCAAGCCAGCGGGGCACTCGATAACGCCAAGCTCCGTTTTTCCAGCGCACACCTTTAGCAAAGGGCTTTTTGGTCAGTTTGCCAGTTCCCATTTTGGTTCCGTCTTATTTTGATTCAGTCGGACTTCCGGGCGCAGATCCTCATAAAGTACTTTCGGCCGCCCTGTCCGCGGGCAACGAAGGAAACGAACACCCATGGCAACCAGGGCCTTGCACTGCTTATCCGGGTGCCGGTAATCCGTTAGCTCTCGGATTTCCTCAATGGTTAATAGGCGCACGCGCTTTCTCCTTAATCCAACTCAAACCGCCAGGACCTTTCCAATAACAGGGCCCCTACATTGGCTACAGGTTTCTTTCACTATTGCGGCTATTGCTTAGCTTCCTGTTTCAAAGTACTGTCAGTCCTATGGCCGCTTCGATACCACTGCATACGCTGCCGTATCTCATGCCGCACTTTTGGACTGCATATACGTACTAATAAATGCAGCAGCTAACTTCGCATTGATTGCATTGCCATAACCGCGCAATCGTCCCATTCTTGCGGGAGCCCCATCAGCCAGCGGGAATGTGCCGGGTTCAACTGGCCTGAACTTTCCATCTTTGCAGCCGAGCCAGTCAGGGTTTCGCCAGAAGCCGCCAGTCGGACCGGGCCCGCTGGATCTCTCAGCAAGGCAACCGTCTCCGGTAAAGCCATTCCTACAGATCGAGGACTGACCCAACCCCCTTTGCTTGAATCCGAGGCAATGGGAGTTGGCCAACCCGCTAATGTCGCCTGATATGGCAGCTGACGTCCTCTCGCTCGAGGTGTGGTAGGGTCGCCCTTGTGGTCTCGACTTGTAGGAGTTATCCATCCGCTCTTGAGCAACGAAGTAGAGGCGCTGCCGGATGTTCGGAGCACCGACGCCCGCAGCGCATAAATCGAGCGCCCCGCTGGTGTAGTTCGCTCCTTCCAGGTCAGCCTGTACAAGGTCGAGCCAACCGAGCGCAGATTTACTCGAAGACTGCTCGCCAAATATTGTTCCAGGGCGGCACTGCTCAATGAGATGGAACCACGCGGGCCATAGGTGCCGCTCGTCAGCTTCCCCTTCTCCCTTGCCTGCCGGGCTGTAAGGTTGGCATGGGCAGCTTCCGGTCCATCCTGGCTTGTTATCAGGCCAGCCTGCTTCTCTGAGTGCGTAGCTCCAGACTCCAATTCCGGCGAAAAAGTGGCATTGTGTGTATCCCACAAGCTCATCTGGTCGAACATCCTCAATGCTCCTCTCGTCGACATCGCCTGGCGCTATGTGACCGGCTGAAATCAGTTCTCTTAACCACTGGGCCGCAAATGGATCAATCTCGTTGTAATAAGCTGCCATCACTCACTGCCTAAACTGGGCCCCGTACTGGCGGCCCTAACGGTTACTGCTGACTGAGTGCGCCGGGGCGCTGGTTAAAAGCGATTACTACTACCGTGATCCAAAATCGTCTTTGACCCTGGTGATTATTTTTCTGTTGGCAGGGATATGGTGTTCACTGTAAGGCGAGGCTTGGTCAATATGTTCCTCAAAATATGCAAGGCAGGCTTCAAATCCGCCATTGTCCTGCCGCCTGGCTAATTCCTTGTAATGGTTCCCCTTCAAAATGAGGCGCAAGCTGTTATCTTCATACGTGGGGGAATATCCAAGGATGATAATTGCTGTTTCTGGTCCACTAACAAACAATGGGTTATTGTCAAGTTGCAGGTAGTAGTGTTTGGTTTTGGGCTTTTCTTGTTTCTCAGGACTGCCGCCATTCAAAAAAGCTGCTCGATTGGCTGCATCTTCTTGGCTTGAGTGATCAGACTCCGGCTCCCACTTACCATCTGGCTGATAAAATCCAACGGTCCAAAGTTCGGATTCCATTTTCTTATAAACGTACATGTCCCTCTCCTTAATTTTAATTACAGCTGAGTTTACTTACCCTTACTGTTACTGCGTTTTTCAATGTCCAGGGTGTTGGTTAAAAATTGCTTGCAAGGGCGTCACCGGCCCCCTGTAAATCCATATCCAAAAGCCACTCGTGGACTTTCGATTCGTGAACGCGATAATGCCTGGCGAGAACGCCAATGATTTGCTGATCCGAAGGCCGGGAATTTTCGGCAGTGGTTTGTCTGATTGAGCCGAGTTCGCGAGACGCCGAGATCTCTGCCGATTGCGGCTCGATTTTTTGTTGCACCTGCTCTGCCTGCTGGCGCTCTTGATCTGCGGCCTTATGCTCTGCAATCCTTGCCGTGATCGTTGCACGTAGATCGTCGTTGTCTTTCAGTACCAATTGCTGGACATCTGCAAACAGTGTCTCGTAGCCGGCGGTATCACCGCGCAGGGTTTTCAGGTTCAGGCGGATCTTATCGGCGATCTGGTTGGCCTCGATTTTAGCGCGGGCCAACTCGGTGCTGACTGCATCGCGCAGGCTGGCAAGTGTCCGTTTTCCTTTCATCACTCCGTCAAAATAGGTAATAATCGGTGGCATTCGGACTCCGTTATCTAATGTCTTATTGATTTCCCCAATATGCCCCATAAGGTCCTCACAAGCTGACATTGCGATTTCTTCGCGGATTTCCTTTTTGCGTGCCTTGACCAATTTCTCAAGCTCTAGGCGTTTGCTGCGTGCCTGCGCACTAATATCGTCGATAGCACGAAACAGCTCGTCGATGCTTTGGGTTTGACTGAGGGCGTGATCCTTGGCGGCGCTCAGGCGCTGTTCGACCTCTTTGCACCATTTGACTGTCTGTTCTGCATCCGCGAAATGCTGGTCTGTTTTAAGTTCGGTATTAATACCTTGAAAGACGGTTAGAGTACGATCTTGAAACTGTTGGAGGTTACTGGCGGTGACCATACCTGTGACTTCAATACGTAATGCTGGCAGTGTTTCAGGGGCGTGACCGGTAACTTCGACCTGCTCAGTCTCTGGCTTGTAGTTGGAAAGGTCTTCCGCGAACTGCTGCCATCCGGCGATCAACGCGGCTCGGCGCTCAGGTACCGAAACGTATTCCATGCTGTAGCAAGCGTCCGGCGAGCCGTCAGAAGTTGTGAATACTGCCTTCTCTGCGCCACTGACCAGGAGTTGGTGCTCTAGTTGCCAGTAGTAATGCGGTTCGAGAGTGCCCGCGCGTACACTGTCAGCGAGCCCGACGCTGTAGAGCTTGTGCTCCCAGATCAGTGATTCATCCATGGTTATGCCATCGAACGACGCTAGATAGGTTCCACAGTCACTCACTCCAGTTGCCGGGAACAGCTCGTCGCCGAGTTCGTGCTCGATATGTGACCGTATTGACGCTTCTGCTTCATGGCCTTTTTGGAAAAGCCGGTATTGGGCGTCAGTTATTCCTTCACTGAGTCCTGTCGCCTTTTCTTTGATGAATTGAGAGCGGGTTTTGTATTTACTCTCTCCCATCATCGCCGGT
The DNA here is from genome assembly GCF_040742695.1 of Microbulbifer discodermiae. Taxonomy (NCBI): domain Bacteria; kingdom Pseudomonadati; phylum Pseudomonadota; class Gammaproteobacteria; order Cellvibrionales; family Microbulbiferaceae; genus Microbulbifer; species Microbulbifer discodermiae. The sequence goes on from NZ_JBFLAB010000007.1 coordinate 91,327, forward strand.
GCTTCGCTGGCGGTGAAGTAGTTGACGCGTGCGGCGTGCCACTCCACGCTACCTTGTGTCAAATTGAGAATTTGCATTACGCGGCCTCCTGAGTACCGATATTCAATATGCGCTGGCGCTGCTGCTCGGTGAGTACAGCGCGGCTCTCAACCGTGGCCAGGATTTGCTCTGGTGATTTTTTGCCTGCCTCGACCAACCCTTTCCAGGCTTCAAAGTTCGTATCGAATTTTTCTTGCGGGTAATGCTCCAGGGCCGGATGAGACTCTTCTTCTTTGCGCGGCGTAATGTCGCGCTCTGTAGGGATGTCCTGGGCCTCCTCAGCGGTAATCAACCCGCCCAGTGCGTCTGAGAACTTGTCGCGCAATGCGTAGCCTCTGGCGCGCCACATCAGCATCCGCTTTGGATATTGAGTCCATGGCCCTTGCTTGCCCCACAGGCCAGCTTTCTCAGCATCGGCTTGGCTGAATGTTTGGGTATGCGATTTTGTTTCGCCGCGACGCCACACTGTGCAGGCAGCTGTCATGGTTTGGTCGTCGAAGGACTCTTGGTGGCCCCCAAAGGCGGGATGGTTCTGGACTAAGGCCAGTAGGGCATCGCCGTAGATAGAAGGCTTCCCGTTAATGACCGCGATATTTTGCAGGGCTTGAATAGGGTTAAGCCCCAGTTCCACACCCATCATCATGGCTACCAGTGCGTCCTGCGGCTTGTTTTGGTATTGCTTGGGAACCATTTGGCTGGTTGCCAGCATGTTGGCCATATTCATGGCCTCACTCATGTTTTGTGGCTGTAATGCAAAGCCACCGGTTTTTGCAGTTTCCCTAGACATGAATATCTTCACACTCCCAGTTGATTTTGCGTTTAACCGCTTCCTGCTGCGGTTGCCTTTGTCGTTGTGGGGCAGGGAAGGGAATCACTTCCCCGCGTTTTGCCCCGCCTAGATCACAGATGGCATCCTCTTCAGCCCAGCTGGTGTCACGCAGCACCAGTGACAGGCGTTCCCGCACAATGGTTTGGGTTTCATCAACCCACTCCCAACGCTTCAGGTCGCCGACAGGGTAGGGGTTTTCACAGTGACCCCAGCGCTGATAGGACTGGCGGCAACGCTCGCGAATGGCTTTGCAGACCCCTTCCCACAAGTCCATGTCACAAGCGCGAACCACGGTTACTTTCAGGCCAGGAAACAGGTAGCTGGCCCGACGACTGGCGGCGACCGCAATGGCGCTAATGCTGGCTGTATCGAGGTTGAGCCGTATGGGTTTCATTGCTCAGCCACCTCCGCTCGCATTGCTTCGCGCAGCCGTACCTTCTCCATCACGGGCAGATTTCCGGCTTTGAGATTGCAGGGCTTGTGAGCCAGCACCAGGTTCTCTAATCGGTTTGGGCCGCCCTGATTGAGTGCAACCAGATGCTCCTCAGTGACATCGCTGCCAAGCGGTTGCCCACAGTAGAAGCACTCATCACCGTCTCGATTCAGTAGCTGTTGCTTGCGCCTACTGCAATAGGTCCGCTTTGTTGGCTTTCCTTTTCCAGCCCACTTGCTGCCGTTTAAATAGGCGTTTAGCGCTTCCGTCACGATTGGGCCGCTGTTGTAGATATTTTTGTTTTTGGTGTTTCGATAGAGGACGCCAACACCTTGAGCGCATCGGAAACGAATTACTTCAAGCTCATTCGTCGTTGGCAGCATTTCAGCGCCCTGGTCTGTCAACCACTTTATGAACCGGATAATTCGGCGGTCGGATAGCTTCTTGCTCATTCCAGCCAACCCCAGCAGCGGGCCTCGGCTGAGAACTCCTCAAAGTGCTCCTCGGCAATGTGTGCGATGGCGTTGCGGGCTGCCTCTTGGATCTCGAATCCAGCCTCTACAGCGTCGTGTATTGCAAGCAAACCGATGTGTTCAGGGCCGGTGCTGTCGGAGTTCCCGGCCAGGCTGTCGATTTGGTCTGCCATTGCATCGGCGAACAATTCGCGAGCGTGCACGGCAGCTTTGCTCAAAACGCCGCGCTCTTTTAATAAGCGATACTCAATGAATTCGGCGACTGCCTCGATGTCCTTTTGAGTGATTTCCCGCTGGTTGTCCTGGTGACACTCGTAGTCGGGCAGGGCTTCCTCTACTGGCCTGGCTGAGCTGGTGGTGAATAAGGTCATGCTCTTGCCCTCTTAAGCATGTTGTGATGACGCCTGTTAAGAATGCTAAACTTTTCTTGTTTGGTCAAGCAAGCTAAACCTAATAAGTGAAGTTATTTGAGACCAGAAGGTCATATCTGGTCATTTTGACGTCAAAAGATAAAATCTATTTGCGGATTGGTTTAGCGGAATAGAGAAGGTCGGGCCTATATGATGGGCACGGGGAGGTAAAGCAGTGAATATGGATTAGACTAAGGCGCAAGTTATCTGCTTTTCAGTTCAATATAATTCCAGCAATTACTCAGGCATATATGAGCCAATCACTATCCCGCAGATGATTACTGGTAAGTCGGTGATGTCTTGTGTTTTCCAAGAAGGATTGATTGGGCGCAGATATTTTCGTCCCATATCCTCCGAATAAGTCTTGAAGGTCACATCTCCCTCAAGCTTGGCAACTACGCGGCAACCATTGGTAAGTTGGCGATCTGGGTCTACAAATACAATTGTACCTGGTGGATATGAGCGCTGACCTGGATAGGGGCTGGTCATGCTGTCGCCATTAATGCGCAAAGCATAAGTTCGGTCTGAGTGCGTGGCAGGGCATGGCAGCCATTCCTCGGCATCTCCAGGCTCGAACAAGTCCACAGTTTCGCAGAAATCACCGGCCTGTACCCAGCTTATTAAAGGAACGCGTCCAAGAATGGCTGGGCCAGGCGAGACATTGCTAATCAAACCCGTTGTTGGTTGGGTTTGTTCGGCCGGGTCGTGTAACCCTTTCGTGGATTGTATTGGCGACTGAAAAGGGTGCATCGCGCCTTTCCCAAAGCTCAACCATTCGGCACTAACATCCATAGCCCGGCAAGCGCGAACCAAGCTAGTGTGCGAGAGGCCTTTTGTCATCCCCAGCTCGGCTTGACTGATAGCAGATTTAGTGATCCCCACTTTGTCTGCGAGAGCTTTCTGGGTTAGTCCTGCTTCTTTTCTCGCCTCACGGAGGCGTTCACCAAAAGTTTTCATGGTTAAGAAATCTAAACTCTTAACAGTATAGAATGCTTGACAGCCTTTTGTTTAGATTGCTAATCTTTTGCTATGGACATCCAAACTAAGCAGCAGGCACGAGAGCTGTTCGGAAGTTATACGGCTATCGCGGGCGCCTTGGAAATTACCAAGGGCGCCATTTCCCAATGGCCTGAAGAATTGCCTAAAAAAATCAAGGATAGAGTCATGTGGGCCGCTCATAAACGTGGCTTGCTTGATGAAATTCGCGACCCTTCTCCTTCAAGAAAGAATAGCTTCGAACAACGCGAGACATAGGAGTCCTTACATGGATTTGTTGAGTGAAGAATCGCGGCAAGTGCCGGAAAGAGCCAGAAAGAACCTTTCCGCCCTATTGACCGGCCTTTCTCGGGTGGGGCAGGTGAATGTCGCACGTTCGCTTGGCTGCTCCGAAGCGAAGGTCAGCAAGATGAAGGATGGTGACCTTGAGATGTTCGCAAAGATGTTGGCGGCGTGTGAGTTGAAGGTGGTTCCAACGACCTATCGCTGTGCAAAGCCCGAGATTATTGATGCTGCCCTGGTATTTGCTCGGGCCGCGTTGGAGCAGACAGAGAGGTGTCAATCACTGGTATGGGACGACTGAAGCTCGTGAGGGTGGATTGGGTGGACAGCGCCCAGCCCTACGGCTGCTGGAATCACCTGGGCGACTTGCCACCGCTGGAAGTGGTGGAGTGCAAGACGGTGGGATGGCTAGTTGCAGAGAGTGATGAGGTGCTGATGCTGGCGCAGAACCTCGGAGACGTGAATACCGAGAGCGCCCAAGCATCCGGCTTGATGCGTATCCCTAGAGTCTGTGTCAAGCGAATAGCTGTTTTGTGTCAACTGGGCGGAGGTGTCAATGAGCGATAAACGCGCATTTGAAGGCGTTTGGATTCCAGCAGAACTGTGGCTCTCCAAGGACCTGAGCCTGCAGGAAAAGGTTATGCTGGTGGAAATCAATAGCTTATCCGTAGATCCTGTCAGAGGTTGCTACAAGTCAAACAAGGCGTTCGCCGAATTCTTCAATCTGTCCCCATCCCGGGTGTCTGAAATCATCTCCAGCCTGGAGAAGAAAGGCTATTTGACGATCACCCAAAAACGTGACGGAAAGCGTATTTGTGAGCGTAATATTTTTGTGAGCGAAGGGTATTCGGAATCCCGAAGGAGGTATTCGGAATCTCGAAGGGGGTATTCGGAAAACGCGGAGAACCCTATTCGGAATCCCGAAGGGGGGTATTCGGAAAACGCTGAAGAGAGTAGTACAGATAAGAGCAATACAGTAAGAGTAATACAGAGGAATGCAAAAAATCACGCCCCTGCTAAACCCAAAAAATCTTCCCTGGACTTTGCTTCCTGGCCTGAGGCACCAAGTGCTAGCGTGCTGAGTGACTGGCAAGCTACACGCAAGGCCAAGCTTACACAAACTGCTGTCAACCGGATGGCTATTGAACTCCGCAAAGCCGCTGCCGCCGGTTACTCCGTTGATGACTGCCTCAGTGTGTGCTGTGAGCGCGGTTGGAGAAGTTTCCGCCTTGAGTGGCTAAAAAACCATGAGCAGAGGAGTGATCATGCGAAGCATCAGTCAAGTTCTGGCCAACCCAACAAGCTCGAGCGTATCCGCCAGCAATGTGCGGCCAACTTTGCCGCCGCCGAGGCAGCAGAAGCTGCTGAACGCGATGTGGGCACGAATGACGCAGCTGTTTGGCCACAAATGGGTGTCTCAGGAGGGTGAGCCGGGCAATGAGCGGGAAGGCTACTCTCCGAACTTCCTGCTGTGGGCGCAGAAAACAGCTCACCTCAACGATGCAGCATGGAAGCGGGGCTTTGACCGGTTGGAATTTATGGTCAGGGAAGCGGGGAGGCAGGGCGACGAAGTGTGGCCCCCGAGCTATGCCGCCTTTTTGGGAATGTGTGAAAAACCTCATGGAGAAATGGCTCACAAGCTATTCAAACCGCTTGCTTTACCTGACAAGGCCGCACAGGAGCGCTCCAGGTCGATTGGTAGCAAGACACTGGGTGACCTGAAATCCATGTTTTCAGAGGACTGAGGAAAATATCTATGTCCTGGATGACTGTAAGCGACATTGCGCGGCGGCTGAAATCCGCAAGCGAGGAAAGCCCCTTGGCTGTTTTCAGTGTTGAAGAGCCGGGGCACAGGTGCGAGGGGCTATACGACGTGGTATTCGCCAACACTGCTAGAGCTCAGCAGCGGATTGAGCAGGGCAATAGCTTGATCGGCGTATTTTCCAGACCGTCCCAATTAGCTGAGGCGCTCGTGAGGAGTGAAATGAATGATTGAGGGTGAATTCTGGGTGGTGCGGACTCCGGTACAGAAGGCCAACGCCCTGGATCACCTGAACCGCCTGAAACCGGATTCTGAGAAGCCCATGGCGGTCAGGGTAGAACCGTTCAGGGCAACTCGCAGCACCTTGCAGAACCGCTTCTTGTGGGGCTGGGTATATGCGGAGATTGCCCGCCAGCTGGATGAGGCCGGCATAGTCATCCCTTGCGATGACGGCAGAGAGCATCCCTACACCAAGGAGCTGTTGCACGAGATATTCAAGCAGAAGTTCCTAGCCATTGGCAGCATCGAGGCGAAGGGCAAAAGCATCACGCTGTACGGCTCGACCACGAAGCTGACGAAAAAGAAGTTCTCAGAGTATCTGGAGGATGTGCGTCGTTTTGTCTTTGATTTTTGGCACATCACTGTGACGGACCCCTATGCGGGGGAATACAAGGCCATTTGGGGAGAGTTGAGCCGTGGGTGTAAAGATCACAAGCGCGGATAAATGGTTCTCAAGGTGTGTACGGGAAAGGGCTGGGTGGCGGTGTGAGGGCTGTCAAAGCGAATACCCTGAAAACAGCGCCGGGCTGCAATGTTCCCACTTTCATGGGCGAGGCAGCTACGCCGTTCGGTTCGACCCAGACAACGCCTTTGCGCACTGCACCCGCTGTCACTACTTCTTTGAGGGTAACCCGCACGAGTTCACCCGGTGGGTAAGGGAGCGGCTCGGGGAGGGCGCCTACGACATCCTGCTGGAGAAAAAGCAGGTGGTCGACAATGCCCGATTCGCCAGGCGGGATGTGAAGCAAAGACACAAGAGCGAAATATCGAGGCATTACCGAGAGGAGTACCGCCGTATGCAGGCGCTGAGGAAGGACGGCGATATGAGGCGAATAGAGTTTGTTGGCTATTTTTGAGGCGTATCATTACGGTCAAACCATGAGATTTCATACCGCTCGTCAAGCATGGCACGATGCTTTCGATAGCCCCTCACAGCAATTCGACTACGCAGCTGCTCTTAAAGCCCAGGCGGTGTTCGGTCGGAGTGCCAAGCGCTATACGGACGAGATTCGAGATGAAGATGGCAAAATAACGGCCAGGATGCCAGCACAGACTCTCTATGCGGTTGAAACAAGAGTAGGGAAGGGCAGCGGTGGCCGTATCATGGACGCCTGTGAAAAGGGCCTGGTTCAAAACGCGGTTGCCAGGCTACGCCAAACCGATCCACTGGCCTACAGTTGGGGCATGGCCGCCTATGCACCGCCTGCAGCACGGTTCAAAGAGCGTGCCGCGCTCCTTCACTACCTGATGACCGAGTTTGACCAATGGGGTGAGCCGCACAACAGAACCCAGGTCAGCAAGCTGGCCTTCTTCTGTATCAACGCCTGTGCCCTTCGGGATGTGAATGGGCGGCCTATCGATCTTAGGCAGGTCCGCACGATTTTAGGCTGCAATAAGTCCACCTGGGATCGACACTGGAAGAGCTTGTGGCAACGGTTTCAGAGACGTCTGGACCCACTTCCAGCCAGGGCATTAGGACCGGTTTCTGAGATGGTGGAAAGATATAAGGAAAAATTGCATGCGAGTGGTTGACAGGGTTTGTGCCAGAATGCTACCTTTTTTCTAGCTTGCGGTTTTTCCGCATTGCACTCCAAGAACCCGCTTAATGGCGGGTTTTTTTGTGTCCGAAATTCGACCGCTTGCTCCGAAGTAGCTACCCCTATGGATGAATTCCTCAAGTGCTTTGCAATAGCCAAGCGTTGGAACAGGTGGGTGCTCTATAACGATTTCCATTTGAAGTACGTAGTGGTTCACCCTGATGATTTCGAATTGATGGGGTTTCCTCAAGATTGGTTAGGAATTCCAGTTAAGCCGCTGGGCCAAGAGTGATTTAACGCCAATAGCCACCTCGTTTAAGATTGCCAGTCCGCCAAATGGCGGATTTTTTATGTTCTAAACTCACAGAAGAGGCTTAAATGAGCAGCAGCATGGAGAAGCCAAATGCCGTTGTATAGGCAATATTGCAAGATTTGTAAGCGCCCAGATAAGTTTGACTTCAATTTGCCCAGTGCGCTGTGGAGACAAATCATACCCGAGAAGTACCAGTCCAGTGTGGTATGTCTGTATTGTGTTGATGAACTGGCAGCGATGAAAAATATTGATTATGCCGCCCACCTGCACCACCTTTATTTCGCAGGTGAGCGGGCAGTTTTTAAGTTTGAGCCGGCATCTGCGCTAGATGCTAACGACAGTTACCGTCTCGCCGTTTCGCCTGACACTCGTTGCAGAGCTCCCCGTTCGTTGGCTTTGTAGAGCGTTCCACGTAATTGCTCCTTGGCCAGTTGGTGCAGTTAGTGCAAAAGTGCCATGTATCGCTGTCTTTTCTTTTGCGATAAGCCATAAGTCCTCCGAGTTCAATAAATAAGAAATGCAGATGTTGCGATCTGCTAAACGTCTTTTGAGGGCAGAAGTCAAAATATCAATCGCTACTTTCTTTTTTTTGGCGTATTTAGTAACACTAATTCGCAGAGGTGGCCCAGCGTTACTTTTGGCGCCTCATGCTAGCCCAAGCCCGCACTGAGCGGGCTTTTTCAATTCTGGTGATCCCATGTTCAAGAACGACTACTTCACGGAGGAGGAGTTGGCTTGCCGTTGTTGTGGCAAAAACCACTTCTCGGATGACACCTTACACCGATTGATCAGGGTGAGGGAGCGGTTTGCCAAACCGATGGTGATCAACTCGGGTTATCGCTGCCCGGCCCATTGCGCCAAGATCGGCTCCACCATGACGCATACCACGGGGCAGGCGGTGGATGTATCTGTTGCTGGTGGGCGGGCCTATGAGCTGCTGATTATCGCGCAGGAGGAGGGCTTTACCGGTATTGGTGTGAAGCAGAAGGGGGCTCACAGCGGCCGATTCATCCACATGGATGACCTTGAGCCCGTACCGGGCGAGCGCGCTAGGCCTACTGTGTGGAGCTATTAATAAAAGTGGTACTGATGTACTGGTGTCGCTTGGCGAGGTTAATTTTTGGCTCCACATTTGTGGGTTAAAAAATTAACCTGGGGTTCATTATTGTATGATTTTAGGTTACTTAAATTTGGCAGTTTTGTGCTTCAGGGATATAAATTAGCTGCCTTGCTTACGGTTGTTGCTTCTGTCAGACACCCAATCACCCAAACCGGCCACTGAGCCGGTTTTTTTACGCCTGGAGAAAACTACTTCACCAGGTTTCACGCTCTGGAGCTACTAATGGACTGGAAAGCGATAGTTAAAAGCGTTGCCCCGACCCTGGGTGCTGCTTTGGGCGGCCCTGTTGCAGGAACGGCAGTGAAGTTCCTCTCGGATCACTTCCTGCAGGATGGTGAGGGTAGTGAGCAGGACATAGCGGAACTGGTACAGAACGCGAGCCCTGAAAAGCTGCTGGAGCTGCGGGGTCTCGACAACGACTTCAAGGTGAAGATGCGCGAGCTGGATATCGATGTGTACCAGCTTGAGGTAGAAGATCGCAAGAGTGCGCGGGAACTAGGCATTAAAGGGGGCCTGTGGGTTCAGGCGGTGCTGTCGTTTGTGTTCATCAGCGGCTATTTCTTCCTGACCTACCTGCTGTTCTCCGGTAGTGTCGAGGTAACCCCGGCATTCGAACAGACCGGAACTCTGATGCTCGGCGTGATCACCGGCGCAATACCAATGATCCTGCAGTTCTGGTACGGCTCCAGCCAAGGAAGTAAGGAAAAGACAAAGGCGATGGTGAAACCATGACCGTTCACGACCTGATGCGAGAGGTAGCCGAGAAGGCTGGCCATGCCACTACAGTAATCGCCGGCGCCATTGGCAGCCTCTACAGCTTGTTTATCCAAAACCCCATTGGCTTCATCTGTGCTTCGGTAGCTGTCGCTTCTTTTGTGATGAATTGGTACTACAAACGCCAGGATAACCGTCGGGCGGAAGAGACCCACCAGCGCCACCACATCCTGATACAGCAGCACGAACGGAATAAGGTCTGATGCCACAGAAGGCCAAGCGGCCCTGCCGAAAGTGTAAGGCTGCGCACAGCAATGCAAACGGCTACTGTGATAGCCACCAGCAGCAGGCCACTAACTGGCACCAATGGCAGAGAGAGCGTGGCAGCAGTGCCAAGCGCGGCTACGGGGCCAAGTGGCGACGACTGAGAGCAATCATCATCGAAAGAGACAGCGGTCTGTGTCAGGCGTGTAAGGCCGAAGGTAAGTACCAGTCCGGTTCACATGTAGACCACATAACACCAAAGGCACAGGGCGGCACAGATGAACCGCACAACCTGCAGCTTCTATGTGTGGAGCATCACAAGCGCAAGACCGCGCAGGAAGGCAAGGGTGCGAGAAGGGAGGGGCGGGGTTGATTTCTACAGTCTATCTCACCAAGACCGCCGCCCTAATCAAATTTTCATATTGGCTAAATTCAAGTAGGGGGGGTATCCGGTTTGGATGCTCTCGGTGATTGATATGACGGCAGGTAGACCCCGGAAAGCTCCACAGCTGAAGGTGCTGGAGGGGAGTTTCCGTAAAGACCGCGACGACCATGGCGCGGGCCAGTTCAAGCCGATAGGCCTGCCGCCGTGCCCGGTCTGGCTGCCTCGCACTGCGAAGAAGTACTGGAAGGAAATTGGTCCGAAACTGGCGGAGGCGGGTCTGGTGTCCCTGCTGGATACCGCAGCCTTCGCGGCACATTGCGATTCTGTGGGCAAGTTCGAAGAGGTCACCCGCAAGCTCAAGAAGTTGGATGACATGATGGACAAGACCCCGAACGGCCTTCAGATTCAGAGCGCCCTGTTTACGATTCGCAATAAGCTGTGGGACCAGGTGCTGAAATCGGCCAGCGAGTTTGGCCTCACACCTGCGGCCGCAAGCCGGGTGAAGGCACCGGACCAGAAGCAGTTATCTCTGGGTGGGTTTGAGGATCTGTGAGCAGACAGTATGCGGACATCGCAACCGCTTACGCGCGGGATGTGGTAGCCGGAAAGGTCGTTGCCTGTGAGCATGTGAAGCGAGCCTGCGAGCGGCAGCTCGCCGACCTGGAGAGAGACTGGGACTATTACTTCATCCCGGAGCTCGCCGCCCGGGTCTGCAAGTTCATCGAACTGATGCCGCACATCAAGGGCGAGTGGGCTGGTCAGCGCATCACTCTGGAGCCCTGGCAGATATTCGTGCTCAGCGTGATTTTCGGCTGGGTGGATGAGTGGGGGAACCGGCGCTTCAAAACCGCCTACGTCGAAGTTCCCCGGAAGAACGCGAAGTCGACGTTATCCAGCGGCGTGGCCCTGTACTGCCTGGCAGCGGACGCGGAAGCAGGGGCGGAAGTCTACAGCGCGGCCACCACCCGTGATCAGGCGCGTATTGTTTGGGCAGATGCCAAGCGCATGGCGGAGCGCAGCTCCGGCCTGCGGGCGCGCTTCGGCGTGAACACCAGCGCCCACGCAATTTATGTGGAGGAGACGGCGAGCACCTTCAAGGCGCTGTCACGCGACCAAGGCGGCAACCTGGACGGCCTTAATGTGCACTGCGCGATCATCGACGAGCTGCACGCGCACAAGACGCGCGAAGTTTTCGACGTGATCGAGACGGCCACCGGCGCGCGCTCGCAACCGCTGCTCTGGCTGATTACCACGGCGGGCTTCAACCGCTCCGGGATCTGCTACGAACAGCGTAGCTACGCCGCCAAGGTGCTGAACGGCGCGGAGCGAGACGAAGAATATTTCGGAGTCATCTACACCCTCGACGAGGGGGACGACTGGACAGATCCAGCAAACTGGGCCAAGGCCAACCCCAACTGGGGCGTCTCGGTTAAGCCGGAAGACATCACCAGAAAGGCGCGCAAGGCCATGGCCATGTCCGCTGCGCAGAACAATTTTCTTACCAAGCACCTCAACGTGTGGGTGAACGCCGACACGGCATGGATGGATATGCGTGCATGGGATCGCTGCGAGTCCCCCCTGACACTGGAAGAGTTCGACGGACAACCATGCTGGATCGGCCTCGACCTCGCCAGCAAAACAGACATCGCCTCCATGGCCCTGCTGTTCAAGCGCGGAGACAAGTTGCACGGCTTCTTGCGCAACTACCTGAATGAAGCGGCGGTGGAGGATGGCCGCAACAGCCAGTACAGCGGCTGGGAGCGGGATGGGCGCCTAGTAGTAACCCCGGGCAACGTCACCGACTACGGCTACATTGAGCGCGACCTGGAAGAATTCGCCGGCCGCTTCCGCATCGAATGCGTGGCCTATGACCCTTGGCAGGCTGAGTACTTGTCCCAGCGGCTCACGGAAGCCGGGCTGGAGATGCTGGAGTACCGCCAGACGGTCCAGAACATGAGCGGCGCCATGAAAGAGTTGGAAGCCATGGTGCTGTCCGAGCGCTTCCAGCACGACGGCGACCCGGTATTTACCTGGATGATCAGCAACGTAGTCGCGCACCTGGACGCGAAGGAAAATATCTACCCGCGCAAAGAGCTGCCGGAAAACAAGATAGACGGCGTGGTGGCAATGATGATGGCCCTGGGCCGCGCCATGCTGGAGGAAGATACCACCAGCGTCTACGAAACCCGAGGCATTCGCTTCCTATGATTAGAATACTGCGCAACCTATTCTCGCCCAGTGCCGAGACCAGCACGCTCAAGAGTCCGAGCGACGACCTGCTGGATGCGCTTAGCGCACCGCAGTCTGCTGCTGGCAAAGCAGTGACACCGGACACTGCCATGCGCGTTGCCGCCGTGTATGCCTGTGTTCGCCTGCTGTCGGAAACCACCGCGGCGTTGCCGCTCAACCTCTATCGCCGCACTAGTGGCGGCAACAGGGAAGTGGCTAGCGACCACCCCTTGCAGATGCTGGTGCACAACCTGCCCAACGAGGAAATGACGGCGATCGATTTTCGCTCCCAGCTAATGGCCGCCCTACAGCTGCGCGGCAACGGCTATAGCGAAGTCGAGCGTGACCGTGGGGGCCGGGTGCGCGGCGTGTGGCCTATCAACCCGGACAAGGTTTGGGTGGGCCGTTCCGAGCGTACCAAACGCCTGGTGTTCGAAGTACACGACGGCGATATGCGGACACTGGGTCCGGAGCGTGTATGGCGAATTGCCGGCCTTTCCACCAATGGGATTGTAGGGCTGTCGCCAATCAGTCAGGCGCGTGAGGGCATTGGCCTGGCGCTAGCGCTGGAAGAGCACGGCGCGCGTCTGTTTTCCAATGGCGCCCGCCCGGGCGGCACTCTGGAGGTGGAGGGCAAACTCTCCGACGAAGCCTACGAACGTCTGCGCACCAGCTGGAACAACCGGCATCAGGGTGGTGCCAATGCACACCGCACAGCAATTCTGGAAGAAGGCACCAAGTGGCAACAAATAGGCATGAGCGCCGAAGATGCCCAATTCCTGGAAACGCGTAAGTATCAGCGCAGTGAGATAGCGGCAATCTTCGGCGTGCCGCCACATATGATCGCCGACCTGGAAAAAGCCACTTTCAGCAATATCGAGCACCAGTCCATACAGTTCGTGGTGTACAGCCTGCTGCCCTGGTTGAAACGCATCGAGCAAAGTATTTTCCGCGACCTGCTGTCGCCGATAGAGCGTCAGGAATATTACGCGGAGCACAGCGTCGAGGGTCTACTGCGCGGTGATTCCAAGGCGCGTTCCGAATTCTACAAAAACCTGTTCAATGTCGGTGCCCTGAGCATTAACGATCTGCGCCGCCTGGAGAATATGAACACCATTGAGGGCGGCGACGAGCATTGGTTGCAGCTCAACACTGCCCCTATCACCGTGCCCCGCTCAGGTAGCGGGAAAACCACCACCGGAGAGAACGATGCCTAAGTGGTTCGAAATCAAGGCCGCTGCCGGCAGCAGCCGCGCAGAAGTCTATATCTACGACTACATCGGTTACTACGGTGTGGAGGCCAAAGCTTTTATTGACGAGCTCAATGCGCTCGAAGTCGACGAGATCGACCTGCGCCTGAATACCCCAGGCGGAAGCGTGTTCGAAGGCAACGCCATCTACAACGCGCTCAAGCGTCACCGTGCCTCCATCACCACTTATATCGACGGCCTCGCAGCATCCATGGGTTCCATCATAGCCCTGGCCGGTGAAAAGGTGGTGATCGCCGACAACGCCATGTACATGATCCACAATCCCTGGACCGCGACTGCTGGGGATTCCAAAGAATTACGCAAGACCGCCGAGACCCTCGACAAACTGCGAGCATCGATGTTGAACATCTATCGCGCCAAGACCGGCATTGAGGAGGCGGCGCTGGTCGCCATGCTGGATGAAGAAACCTGGCTTACCGCCAGCGAGTGCGTAGAGCAGGGCTTTGCCGATGAAACCGTCGAGGGTGTTGCTGCTGCGGCCAGCTTTGAGAAAAACAAATTCAAAGGCTGCAAGCACGTACCAGAAAAGCTGGTTGCGGAATCGAAGAAAACCGACCACAAGATCCAGATAACCGGCAACTTGGGCGCTGACGCGGAGCGAGTGGCGGCGGCCCTGACAGAATTGATAATCGAAAGCGATCAGCCGTTGGTGCAGCCTGCGGCAGTCGAGCCGGCCCCCGAGCCATACAATCACCGAACACCGCTCTACGCGCGTCTCACAGAGATCGTTGCCAGAGCCTGAATGCGACTGGAAGCGTGAGCGCGCTTCTCGCACAACCCTACCGGCCCAGTGCCGGTTTTTTTATATCCGAAGAAACGGAGAAATCGATATGAGCAAGCTCATCGAAATGCAGCAGAAGCGCGCCAAACTGGCTGCGCAGATGCGTAGCTTGGTGGATAACGTCGACGCCGCCAAAGGCATGACTGATGACCAGGAAGCGCAGTGGAAGCAGATGAACGAAGACCTTCACGCGCTTGACAAGCAGATTGAGCAGTTGGAACAGATGAATGCCATTGAGGCACGCCTCGGTGAGATCGACAGCCCGGCCCGGCGCCCGGAACCGGAAAGCAACACCCCAGCCAACCCGGCCACCCCGCTGGCGAGTGCCGAGTACCTGAGCGGTTTTGACGGCTATGTGCGCGGCGGGCTCGGCGCCGATATCCAGGCGGCGCTGACCGTGGGTACGGACACCGATGGCGGCTACCTGGTGCCGGACTCCTGGGCCAATACCCTGATTGACCTGCTGACGGATGCAGTATTTATGCGCAGCCTCGCCACCGTCACCAAGACCAAGAGCACGAAAAACCTACCGCTCACGACCGACAAGGGTGCAGCTGGTTGGGTGGATGAAGGTGGAGCCTATCCTGAATCCGACATCGCCTTCGGCAACGGGGTGCTTGAGGCTTGGAAGCTCGGCCGCATCATCAAGGTTTCCGAAGAACTCCTGGAAGACAATACCTTCAACCTGGAAGGTGAAATTGGACGTATTTTCTCGGAGACCTTCGGCCTTGCCGAAGAGACAGCTTTTATCAGCGGCGACGGTGTCAAGAAGCCCACAGGCCTGCTGGTATCTGGTGAGCTCGGCAAGCAGGTGGCCAGCGCTGCCGCTATCACCTACGACGACATTGTCGACCTTATCCACTCAGTGCGCAGAGTCTACCGTCGCCGTGCCAGCTTCATCACGCGGGATGGCACTCTCGGCATGCTGCGCAAGCTTAAGAGCACCGACGGCGTCCCACTTTGGCAGCCCAGCCTGCAGGCAGGTCAGCCTGACATGCTGCTGGGTTATCGAGTTGAGAGCACTGAGGCCATGCCGGCGGTAGCTGGCAGTGCCAAGACTGTCGCCTTTGGCGATCTTAAGCAGTACCGCATTGGTGATCGTGGCGGCATCGTGATGCAACGCCTCAACGAAAAGTATGCGGATACCGGCCATGTTGGCTTCCGTATGCGCAAGCGCACAGACGGCAAACTGCTAGTGCCTGAGGCAGTGAAGTACCTGCAGCAGGCCGCATAAGCCTGAACAAAACAAGTGGGCACCCGGCCAGGCGCCGGCCCCACTTTTTTAATGGCCGAATATCGGAAAACGCGGAGGATAGCCGATGTCTGGAAAATTCAAACTGGTATTGCTGACCAGTATGGTCACCACTACCCAAAGTCTTGCCCCAGGCGAGGAGATTGAGGTAGGCAATGACGAGGCATGGTCTCTGCTGCATGACGGCCTGGCAGAACTGAAAGGCAAGAAGAAGCCTACTAAACCGGCACATATCGCTAAAGCGGAAGCCGAGGCAGCCGCGGAGGAAGAGCGGCAGGCAGAAATGACCCTGTCTCCCATACACCCGGAGGGCAAGGAACTCAACGCAGTAGTTGCCAAGCTTGCTGAGCGGGAAGCGCAGCTAAAGGAGCGGGACGAGTATATCAACGAGCTGGAGGTTGAGGTGGCCAAGCTTGAGGAAGCTCAAGAAATTTTGCAACAACAATTGGCCGAAGCTACGGGCGGACTCGACTCCGATCCCGGTGAGGGCGATGCGTAGTGATCTTTGACCTAGCGGCGGCGAAGCAGCATTTGCGCATTGAGCACGGCGATGAAGACGCCTACGTCACCGCGTTGTGTGAAGCCGCTGAACAGCAGTTCAACAACTATACCGGACGGGTACTGTATGAACGGCAATCTAATCTTGCTGAAGCACCGGAAAATGCACTCAACCTTTCATCGGATATTGAGGCGGGCGCCTGGGTGCTGATCGGTGCCTTATACGAAAACCGTGAGCATGGGGACGGACTGCCTTTGCCGACAAAACTACTTTGGGATCCGTACCGATGGCTGGCCGTGTAGCAATCGGTGCACTGCGCCACCGTGTCATTCTGCAAAAGCGCACGCTGAGCAGCAGCGCGACTGGCTCCAAGCAGGAGGTCTGGATTGATTTGGCCCCCGTATGGGCCGAAGTCAAACCCCATGCGGCACGGGAGCTCGCGGCTGCGGACAGCCGTTATCAGGAAACCAGCCATCAGGTCACCATTCGTTATCGCGCCGGTATCACCAGCAAGATGCGGCTGTTGTTTGGTACCCGTGTCCTGCAGGTGGAGACCATCATCAACGCAATGGAGCAAAACCGCTGGCTGCATCTGTTGTGCAAGGAGATAACACTGTGAGTGATCGTGTGCGCGTCGAGGGCTTTAAGGAACTCGACAAGGCGCTGGCGGAGATCACCGATACCGCTGTCGCGCAGAAGGCCTTGGAAGACGGCCTCTTCGATGCCGCGCAGCTGGTACAGAAGACGGCCAAGTCCAAGGTATCGGTAGAGAGCGGCAAACTGCGCAAGGCCATCCGTCGTTACCGTGGCAAGGAAGGCAAAAAGAAACTCGCCGGTATCAGCAAACGCGATGCGTTGGTATATGTCGGCACCAAGTCCACCAAGAAGAATCCGGTGTTCTACGCCTCGTTTGTGGAATTCGGTACCCAGCGCCACACGGTGGAACTGAGCGGTGCAGCGAAAAGCCGCGGCGCCACCTCGCTGGTGAGCAAGGATGGCCGTTTCGGGCAGAAGGTGAACGTGAAGGCCAAGGCCAAACCGTTCCTGCGCCCGGCGCTGGACGAAAACCGGGACAAGGTCATCAAGCGCTTCAAATCCGCCCTGGTCAAGCGCATCGAGAAAGTGTGGAACGGCAAGGTGAGGAAGCAATGATTGAGACCGGCATTGTCGCCCGCCTCGCCGCGCAGGTCCCCGTGCTGGCCGGCAACATACTGCCGGTAGACCGCCAGGAAACCGATATCATTCCAGTGCTCGTGTATCAGCGCATCTCCACCACCCGGCCGATGACCGCCGACGGCGCCACCAGCCTGGTACTGAGCCGCTACCAGTTCAATCTGTATGACGCCAGCTATGACAGCATGATCGGCCTGCGCAGCCAGGTGCGCGCAGCCTTGTCCGGCTTTGTCGGTGATATGGGCAACGGTGTGCGCTGCTTCGGTGCTCAATTGGAAAACGACCAGGAAGAATACGTAAAGGAACTGTCGCTCTACGGCGGATCCATTGATCTAACCATCTGGCATGAGGAATAAATTATGTCCCAGGGTTTTGTAGGCATGGGCGTCAAACTGCTGAGTGACGCCGAACTCACCGATACCTTTGTAGAAGTACCTGAAGTCAATGCACTGCCGGAATTTGGCCAGGAGGCCGACGAGGTGGATTTCACCCACCTGAACTCGCCGGGCGGCGTGAAGGAGTATAAGGCCGGCATGAAAGACGGATCTGGCTCCACCATCGAATTGAACTGGATTCCGGGCAATGCGCAGCACGATGCCCTGCGTACTGCGGCGGATAATGGCGATATCGTCAAGTTCCAGATCCAGTGGCCGGACACCGCGCAGACGCAGGTCGAAGTGCCGCTGCTGGTGAAGAGTTTCAAGGTCAGCACATCCACTGGTGACAAGGTGACGGCGAGCATCGACGTGAAAGTGGCTGGCGCTGCGACTTGGGGTGACTGGACCTAAACCACCTGGCTGAACCAGTAACGCACGGCCCTTCGGAGCCGTTTCGGTATCCGTAATCTATTGGGGAAACAATCATGGAAAAGCTACCGGCTGAAGAAATTTTGGACCTGCAAGAAATGTCACGCCTAACTCGTGCCGCTGTTGAGCGGCAGGCGCGGGGTGAAGAAGAAATACCAGTAGGCCTTTTATTGAATAGAGAGCAAATTCTCGGAGCCAAAGACCTGCGCTACGAAGATGTGGAAGTCCCTGAGTGGGGTGGCAGTGTGCGTGTGTGCACCTTGAGCGGCAGCGGGCGTGACCAGTTCGAGGCCTACTGTGTGGCCGCCGGCAGGAACGGTGCCGGTGGTCTCGACAATGTGCGTGCGACAGTGGTGTCACTGGTCGTGGTGGACGAGAAGGGCGAGCGCCTGTTCAGCAAGCGCGACGTGGAAGCGCTGGGGCGCAAGAGTGCCAGCGCTCTGGACCGCGTATTTGAGGTGGCGCAGCGTCTCAACCGCCTCTCCGATAAAGACATCGAAGAGCTCGAAGAAAATTTGCCGAAAGCCCCTGGCGAAGATTCCTCTTCCGACTAGCCCTGGCCAGGGGCTGCTCCGTGCACGAACTGCTGGCCACCACCGACAGCGCAGAGCTGTCGGAATGGATGGCCTTTTTCAGGCTGGAACCCTGGGGCCACGAGGTGGAGAACTGGCGCACCGGCCAGTTGGCCGCCACCGTTGCGAATTATTCTGGACGCATCAAAAAACCGCTTAAACCGCAGGACTTCATACCGCCGCCGCCAAAAACCAAGCGGCAGCGGTTGCAGGAGTCCATCGCCAAAATGAAGGCCTTTCTGGGAGGTTAGCCGTGGCAACAACCGCATCGCTGCTCGTCGAGCTGGGCGCTAATACCGCCAGCTTCCACCAAAAGATGGCGCGCGCGCAGAAGGAGTCGCACAAGACCGGCGACGGTTTCGGCAAGTTGGCCAAGCGTAGCGCAGTTGCCTTTGCGGCGATGGCAGCCGCGGCCGCAACCGGCATTGGCGCCATAGTTGCGCACTCGCTGAAAGTGAACGACCAACTGGCCAAAACCGCGGACAAGCTGGGCCTTACCACCGAGGCGTTGGCGGGGCTGCGCCACGCCGCCGATCTGACCGGCGTCAGCCAGTCCAAGCTGGACATGGGGCTGCAGCGCATGACCCGACGGGTAGCGGAAGCGGCCAAGGGTACCGGCGAGGCCCGCGGCGCCCTGCAGGAGCTGGGACTCAGCGCGCAACAACTCGCGAGGTTGTCGCCGGATCAGCAGTTTGCCCGCATCGCCAGCGCGATGGATCAGGTGGGCAGTCAGTCCGACAGAGTGCGGCTCGGCTTCAAGCTGTTCGACTCCGAGGGTGTTGACCTGATCAACACCCTAAAGCTGGGAGAGCAGGGCCTCGCTTCGGTTTCCCGCGAGACCGAGGTGCTGGGCCTGGCGATCAGCCGCGTCGACGCGGCCAAGATGGAGCAGGCCAACGATGCCATGACCCGCGCTGGCGGTGTGGTGAAAGGGCTGGGGAACCAGATTACCACCAAGGTCTCGCCGCTGGTTACCGCTGTGGCCGACGGCTTTACCGACTGGGCGGTGAATATCGGCGGTTTCGAGGGGGTGGTGAACAGCGCATTCAATGGTGTGGTGCAGGGGGCTGTACTCGTTCTGGATGCTTTCCACCCGGTGGAGCTCACCTTCAACCTGCTGAAGTTGGGTGCCCTGGGAATAGGCCAGGCGGTAGCGGATGCCATGGCCGCAGGCGGCAGTTCTGTGTCGCGCTTCCTCACCGATTTTATGACGCCATTCCGTGTGGCGATTATCAGCGTGTTGGAGCTGATCAACAAGGGTATCCAGAAGCTCAACAGTTTTGGCTTGGTCACAGACACGGCCGCCGCTCGCGCACAGGCGATGGCCGACAGCTGGTCCAGCTCCATCGACAGCGCGTTGCAGTTCGATCCCGCAGACATCCAGGCACTCGCCGATGGTATGGGCAAGGCGGTAGAGGCACAGGCGGAGAAGATCGAGCAACTGGTCAACGGCCCCAGCCGCGGCGAGCGCTTCCAGGCCTGGGTTGCGGATGTCCAGTTGGCTGCGCAGAAAACTGCCGAGGCCACGGCTGCCGCCGCCGCGACCGGCACGGCGGCCATCGAGGGCGAGCTGATCAAACGCTCTGAGCTGGAAAACTGGAAATACGAGCAGGACCTGCTGGCACTGCAGACCTCTCTCGGCAACAGCGTACTGACTCGCGAACTCTATTATCAGGCGGAGCTCGACCGCAAGCGGCTGCACGAGCAGAACCTCACAGAGGTCGAAAAAGAGCAAATCAGCGCCCGTATTAAGCACGCCCAAACGGAAGCGTTGGCGCGTAGGCAAGCCATGTCAAAGATGTGGTCAGACTTGTCGAGCCTACAGAATTCAAAGAGCCGCAAAATGTTCGAGCTCGGCAAGGCCGCCGCTATCTCGCAGACGGTGATCAGCACCATCCAGGGTGCACAGGACAGTTATACCGCGCTGGCAAAGATCCCCATCGTGGGCCCAGCGCTGGGCGCGGCCGCTGCGGCAGCGGCTATTGCTGCCGGTGCGGTCAGGGTGCAGCAGATCAAGTCCCAACAGTTCAGGGGCGGTTCCGTTTCCGGCGGCGGTGCCTCGTCCGTCGGCTCGGCGAGTGCCGCAGCGCCGTCAGTTAACGCGCCGACCCCCGCTCCGGATGCAGGCACGCAGCCGGCGGCGCAGACGCAGATTATTATTCAGGGCAATGTCAGCGGCAACGACGCTGGCAGGTTGGTGGATGAACTGCGGGAAATCATCAATAATGGCGATGTGGTGTTGATCGAACCCGACTCGCGCAACGGCCAGGAGCTGGCCGCGCTGAACGCCTGATCGCAGGGAGCCCATACGATGAAAAAAGCGATACTTCTGGTTTTGTCCGGCTGCCTTGCAGGCTGCGCCAGTACCGAGGAGTTTGCCGAGGGCTCCAGAATTCTCGGTGGCTTGCTTTGGGACAGTGCGCCGAGGACAGAAAGTACCTGTGTTTATGGCAGCGCCGGTGTCGAGTGCATCAGCTATACGGTGCCCAACGACCGGCTCACACCGGAAGAAAAAGCCACAATAGAGCGTCAGGTTACCGAGGAGTACCTCGAAGAAAAACGGCGACAAGAGGCCGCAGCCGAGGAAGCGCCGACGATTTAATTGGCTTCACAGTACCCAACAAAAACCGCCGCCCGGCGGTTTTTTTGTGCCCGCTAGCCGCGGGCTTTTTTATTTATGGATACCCATGGCAAGCATCACCTATACCGCCACCCGCGAGCTCGTCAGCGGCTCGCCACAGCTGATTACCACCGATCTGGTTAAGTGCGGGCGCGTGCAGCGTAGCGAAGGCACGGAGCACACCGCGCTCGGCGGTTACACCGAGAGCGTGTTGTTCCGTATCGACAGTGAGTGGCATATCACCGCCAAGGCCTTTGCCCCGGATCAGTTGCCCTACTGGCGCGAGTTTGCCGCCAGCTGCGGTAACGGTGAACTTTTTACCCTTGACCTGTCAGATATTGCCGGCGGGCCGAGCGGGCCATTTGGTGCGCGCCTAAAGCGCAACAGCTATAAGGAGAGCCGCTACGAACACTTCTGGTTCCAGGCCTCCTTTATTGCAGTGGAGGTGTGAACGGTGCGCAATAATTCCGAAGTGTTCGACCGCGAGAACCAGTCGCCCCAGCGGGAGCTGCGTCTGGTGATCGAGATCGGCTACGACCTGCCGCTGTATCTGGCCAGCCACGCCGACATCCCAAATCTGCCCGCCAACGCTATTCACGGCTGCCTGCAAAAAGTGTCGAGCACCAGCCAGCGCCTGATACCGGAGCAAGGTAGGGCGGAGATCGGCTCTATCTCTTTCGAGCTGATTGATCACGCGGGGCAGATGACTTATGTGCTGCGCGACGAACTGGAGCAGGGTAACGGTATCAAGGGCCGGCAGGTGCGGCTGCACCAGGGTTTTGCGGGACTGGACTGGGACGACTTTCGACTGGAGCAAACCCAGATTGCCGAGGAATCCATTGCTTACCGGTCAGGCATTTATCGGGTACGCTGCCGTGACGTGCAGCGGGCTATGCGCCGGGATATTTTTACCCCAAACCGCACCCGGCTGGCCGCCAACTTTTCCAAGACCGCAACCACTTTGCAGGTGTTCGACACCAGCGCTTTCGAACCCAATCCCCACACCGCCGCTTATGGCGATGCCCCCAATCAATCCGTTTACTATTTGAAAATCAAATACCAGGACGGCTTTGAAATCGTGCGCGCCACCGGCCGGACCGCCACCAGTTTTACCGGCTGTGTGCGTGGTGCCCTGGGTACCCGTGCGCGCGCACACGAAATTCCCACCGACAACGACAGCGAGCGCGGTATCGAGGTCGAGGAGTTTATCTATCTGGAGGGGCCGGGCCCACAGCTCGCCTATGCGCTGCTGACGGGCAAGGTGTTGGGTACCAGTAAAACCTTACCTGCCAACTGGCACCTGGGTATCGACCCGGCCCTGGTGGACCTGGATGCGTTCGAGCATATCGGCGCAGACTGGTACAAGCCCGGCAACCACCGCAAAGGCAAGATTTTACGGTTCGATGGTTTAAAAAAAACCGATGGTAAAAAGTTTATTGAAACGGAGATCAATTTATTACTCGGTGCCACTATGCCCGTCAATGCCCAGGGCCAGCTGGGGTTTCGCCGTATGGCCGGGGTGCTGGCCGATGCCGGCACCGTGGCCAGCATCACCGTCGACGACGTTACCAGTGTGGGCGAGCTGAAATACGACCTGCACGGGGTGCGCAATGTGTTTAGCATCCAGTGGGGCTGGTTCGAGCAACCCGGTTTTGACGGCCAGTTTCTGCGCTCTAACAGCCTGATCGATGCGGACTCCATCGGTGTGCATGGTGAAGCCAAGCCGCTCACCCTGAAATTCCGTGGCCTGCACAACAGTCGTCACACCTATACCACCATCAAAAACACCTTTGATGCCCTGCGGGACCGCTTTGCCGGCCCGCCCCTGCGGCTGCGCCTGGGTTTACTGCCCAGCAACAACGACCTGGAAGTGGGGGATATTGTCCAAGTGACCCTGCCGCAGCTGCGGGACCACTCGCAAAACGTGGCGGACGGCACCCTGAATCGCGCTATGGAGATTCAGCGTATCAGCGTGAACCAGGTATCCGGGGCGGTGTCCGTGGACCTGTTCGGCTCTTACCAGCCCGCCAGCAATATCCCCGACCAGGAACAAAACAGCAACGCCGAACTGCCGGACAGTTGGTACACCGTCGAAGGCACTGCAATGACCGCCGCCGGTTTGAGCATCGACGCCAGTGGGTTTTTAACTGCGAACGGCACTCTCTACGGCAGCGCCACCAGCCGCACCGTTTTTTATCACCCGGGGGATTTAACCATCCCCGCCGGGCGGGTTCTGTTTGTTGCCGACAATGTCGAGTTGCGGGTGCGCGGCGTCCTGCAGATCGAGGGCGTGTTGCGCGGTGTGCCCAGCAATGGCAGCAAAGGTTTTTTGGGTTCCTGTCGCGGCGGGCACGGGCGCCTGGTGGGCAAGTATTACCACTCCGGTTATCTCTACAAGGCCAGCCGCGGCAAGGTGGTGGCCGGCCGCAACGCGGTCATGCCGCCGTTGAACATCGTCAACGACGCCGGCGAATTGAACGGTATTCCCGACGACCTGCGCGGCAGTGGCGGTGCCCGTGGGGGCAACAGCTTTTGGTTTTTGCGCGCGGATCTCAGTTACGAGTTCGCCGGCCATGGCGGTGGTGGCGGCCAGGGTGGCGCCGGTCTGGCAGTGATCGCCCGGGGTATTGCCTTTGGGATATCCGGGGAGATCAACACCAGTGGCGGCGACGGCAGCCCCGGCACTGTTGAGGATGGGCCTCATCGGGTGTCCGGTGGCAGCGGTGGTGGCGGCGCGCCCGGTGGTCTGGTACTGCTGGTGGACGGCACCCAAAACCCCATGCCCGTCATCACCAACAACAGAATTGTGGCCTGCTATGGGGACAGCCCCAGCAGTCCCGGCAATCCCGGGCTGGGTGGGCAATGCCTGGGTACCAATGCCGCGCGGGTATTGTTTGTGCCCAAGTCCCGCACGCCCTATACCGACTACGAAGATCCCGAACCCAACCCCGAAGTACAGGCCGCCCTGGAGGCCGCCCAACAGGCCCAGGCCGACGCCGATGCGGCGCTGGCGGATCTGGACCGGATTGCCGCCGACGGGCTGCTGCATCAAAACGAAAAACTGCTGGTGATCCGCGAACACGCGCAGCTGCTGCAGGAACAACCCGGAATTGAAACCCAGGCCGACGGTGCCGGCCTCACTACGGAAAAAGCCGACTACGCCGGCAACCTGGCGGCGCTGAACAGCTATTTAGAGGGACTGACCCCCGACTGGAATAATACATCGGTGGGCACGCCCATCAGCCGCAGCCTCTGGAATATTAACTGGAAATCGGTGTATGCCGCCCGGCAAACGCTGCTGGACGCCATTGCCCAACAGGCGCGCGAGGCCGGTATGCTCGGCGCCGCCCTGCAGTTTAAGTGGGATGGCCGGCCCCTGGGATTAACCTGGCCCACCAGCGCCAACTATGCGGGCGGCACCAAATACACCTTTAATGCTGCGATAGGGCGCGGCTATCTGCATGTGTTGGCCAACGATGCCGAGGGCGGTGCGCGGGTTGGTTTTAATGGTGCCCAGGTTGGGGTAATGAGCGGACAGGATGGCGTTAGCCAGTGGTACAGCTTTCCCGTCACGCTACAGACAGGGACCAATGAAATCTCCGTATGGGCCAGTTCCGGCGATGGCGGCACCTATGGAGGAATCGTTGTCACCCTGGGCGGCAGTGGCGATCCCGAGGCGCTGCTGGATGCGTCCGCGGCCGATGCCAAGGCCATTGCCGCCCGCGATGCCGCCGATGATGCGAAAGCGGATGCCGAAACAGCACTGGCTGACCTGGGGGATATTGCCGCGGACAGCAAACTACACCCGGCGGAAAAACCCCAGGTCATCCGCGAGTACAGCCAACTGTTGGCGGAGCAGGCAGGTAACGAGGCGGAGGCAAACCGTTACGGCATCACCACCGAGAAAACCGCCTACAGTGGTGCCATCACCGCGCTATCGGATTACCTCAGCGGAACTGGCTGGGACAATACCGCCAGCGTCACGTCCATTCATCGCAGCACCTGGGACACCAAATGGCGGGCGGTCTATACCGCACGACAAACCCTACT
>NZ_JBFLAB010000070.1:0-15209 GCF_040742695.1 Microbulbifer discodermiae
GGAGTACATCGAGATTTTTTATAACCGCCAACGTCGCCACTCACGGCTTGGCAACTTGGCCCCAACTGAATTCGCCAAGAAGTATTGGGAATCAGCCAAAGCGGCTTAAAGCGGGACTGTCCAGTATTGTCAGGACACCCCAGTCCGACTATCCTGCCCGACCATCCAGTATTCCGTCGGCGGATAGCAAGACCTGAATTTACTGTTTTTTTAGCTTCAATCCAGAGTTTATTCATCCACTCACACAGGAGGACAAAACAAGCCGATAACTAAGTTACGAGGATGTATCCGAGGCACACCATGAAAATAACCATGGCAGTGTGCCAATAAAAATAAATCAGGAGAAACTCACAGTAATGAAAAGCTCAATTGCTAAAGTGCAGCGCAAATCGATTTTGCTCTGTACTGCGCTAATGTTGTGCGGCTCAGTCACAACCCAAGCCGTTGAACGCAACATGCCTTCAGCCGTACCCGCACAATCCGGAATAGGCACGGACAGGCTTATCGT
The DNA here is from genome assembly GCF_040742695.1 of Microbulbifer discodermiae. Taxonomy (NCBI): domain Bacteria; kingdom Pseudomonadati; phylum Pseudomonadota; class Gammaproteobacteria; order Cellvibrionales; family Microbulbiferaceae; genus Microbulbifer; species Microbulbifer discodermiae. Next base: position 509 of record NZ_JBFLAB010000070.1, read on the forward strand.
AAAATTCAAGGACACTGTCTCCGCAACCAATGCTGCAGTCATGTCCCGCAGCATGGTGGATTCAATGTCCTACCGGGCCGGGGAACCACTGGCGCACTCGCGACGCCTGGCCACTGGTGCCCAGCTGCTCAAAATGGAAAAACGCCGCAGTGGCGCCGCCCTGCGGGCGGTGATGAATCGCCTGCGACAGGATCCGAATGTCGAATATGTGGAGCCGGACCTGCTGCTGCAGCCCATGGCAACACCTACCGATCCCAGTTACAACCAGCAGTGGCACTACTTTGAAGCAACCGGAGGCCTCAACCTGCCCACTGCCTGGGACAGCTCTGAGGGAGAAGGCGTCGTAGTGGGGGTACTGGATACCGGTTATCGTCCCCACCCGGACCTGGTGGACAATCTGCTGCCCGGCTATGACATGATTTCCGATAACTTCGTCGCCCAGGATGGCGGCGGCCGCGACAGCGATGCCACTGACCCGGGTGACTGGGCGCCGGCCGGAACCTGCGATCCCAACGATCCCGGAAGTAACAGCAGCTGGCACGGCACTCATGTGGCCGGCACCATCGCCGCTGTCACCAACAACGGTATCGGCGTTGCCGGCGTCGCCTACAAGGCGAAGATAGTCCCGATTCGGGTACTGGGCCGCTGTGGTGGTTACACTTCCGATATCGCCGACGGCATCATCTGGGGAGCCGGTGGCAGTGTCAGTGGTGTACCGGCCAATCCCAACCCGGCGCAGGTGCTGAACCTCAGCCTCGGTGGCGAACAGAGCTGTCAGTCCACCACGCAAAACGCCATTAATATTGCGCGCAACCTGGGTACCACCGTCGTGGTCGCCGCTGGAAACTCCCGCAAAGACGCCGGCGGCTTCAATCCCGCCAGTTGCTCGGGTGTGATTTCAGTCGCCGCCACGGATCGCAGCGGTGGTCGCGCCTGGTACTCCAACTTCGGCAGCGTAGTGGACGTGGCGGCACCGGGGGGTGATATCTCCATCCGCACCAACGGCGTTCTGTCCACGCTGAACAGCGGCAATCGGGGCCCGGGAAGCGACAATTACGAGTTTTACCAAGGCACCAGCATGGCTGCACCGCACGTTGCGGGCGTGGCCGCACTGATGTATGCGCTGGACAGTGACATTACCCCGACCGAGGTGGAAACCATCCTCAAAAACACCACCCGTAGCTTCCCAGCCAGCTGCAGCCAGTGCGGCACTGGCATAGTCGACGCGGCCGCGGCGGTCGCCGCTGTGTCCGGCAGCGGTGGCGGTGGCGACCCGGTTACCGACAGTCTGGAGAATGGGGTCGCCAGGACCGGCCTTTCCGCCAGCACCGGCGAAGTACTGCGCTTCACCATGGAAGTGCCCGCCGGCGCAAGCAATCTCAGCTTCCAGATAGCTGGCAGCAACGGCGATGCCGACCTGTATGTGCGGTTCGGTTCGGAACCCGACCTCACCAATCACGACTGCCGGCCGTATCTCAGCGGAAGCAATGAAACCTGCAACATCTCTAATGTACAGGCTGGCACCTACCATGTGATGGTACGTGCCTACAGCAGTTTCAGCGGTGTGAGCCTGGTGGGAAGTTACGATGAAGCCGGTTCCGGAGGTGGCGCCACCAGCTTCACCGAAACCAACCTCTCCGGCTCCCAGGGCAGCTGGCAGCACTTCACCCTGCAGGTGAACGAAGGTATGTCCTCGCTGGATGCAGTGATGTCGGGAGGCAGTGGCGACGCTGACCTGTACCTGCGCTACGGTACCCAGCCCACCACCAGCAGCCACGTTTGCCGTCCCTATTTAATAGGCAACAACGAGAACTGCAGCATCCCCAACCCTGATGCGGGCACCTGGTACATCAGTATTCGTGCCTACCGGACCTACTCCGGAGTCACCCTGGAAGCCGAGGCCACCCCTTAGCCCCAGCGGTCTGTTCCGCAGTAACAAAAAGGCCGGCGCAATGCCGGCCTTTTCTGTATCCGCTTGTGCCCTTGCCCCATACCCGAGGCAGCAGTCAAAAGAGTGCCGAAGAGCTGCCGGTTGGATATCAGGAATCGATCAGGCCGAAGTCCCGGCGCAATACCTCGATCAAATCCGCTTTCGGGTTGTCGGACATCTCCAGCTTGCGGCCAGTGATTTTCTCCGCAATATCCACATAGGTGGCAGACAAGTCCATCAGCATGGATTGTGGCAATTCGCTGTTTTGCGCGAGTGCCTGGCGCTCCGGCATGCGATCCTTGTTCAGCAGAATGTCCGGGTCCGGGAAATGGCTGAGCAGGGCCTGGCGAAACCCCTCCTTGGATTTTTCCACCACCTTGCCCGCACGGTAGTCGGCGCCGTCCCAGATGCGGGAGGAATCCGGCGTGCCCACCTCGTCCATATAGATCAGCTTTTCACTGCCGTCGGCGCCGGTGACATAGCCAAATTCAAACTTGGTGTCGACAAAAATCTGGTCCAGCCGCCCGAGCTCCGCGGCGATAAGATCAAAACCTTCCTTGAGCAGCTTTTCGTAGAGGTCTATGTCGGCTTCGCTGCGAAAGTTGAAGGCGCGGTAGTTGTCCAGGATATTCTTGCGGGTGATGTTCGCATCGTCTGCTTCCGGCACCCCCGGTATGCCTTTCAGTACCCCCTTGGTGGAAGGCGTAATCAGCAGTTCGGGCAGTTTCTGGTCTTTCTGCAGCCCGTCGGGAATCTGGATACCGCAGAATTCCCTTTCCCCTCCCCGGTAGGCGCGCCACATGGAGCCGGTGATGTACTGGCGCGCGATCGCCTCGATCATCAGCGGGCGCGCCCGCTGGACTATCCACACCAGCGGATGGGGCACATCGAGAATATGGCTGTCGGCGAGTCCGCGGTCCCTGAACAGTTTGAACCAGTGGTTGGAAATCGCGTTCAGCGCCGCACCTTTACCCGGTACGCCGCGCATACCGCCCTCTCCCTGCCAGATGCAGTCAAACGCCGAAATGCGGTCGGAGATCACCATCACCGCCAGCGGTGCGTCCTCTGCCACCGGGTAGCCCCTCTCCTTTATCAGGCGACGGCTGTCGGCTTCGGTCAACCAGTAAACTGAACGGACCTTGCCACTGTGAACGGGCTTGTCGGTGCGGATCGGCAAATCGTCGTTGACCGCCAGTACTCTGTCAGCGAGGCTCATGGATGGCTCCTATTACCATATTGGGCTGGAAAATAAGCGCGGGATTCTAGCAAAAGCCCCAATGCCTCGACAGAGGTTGGGGCGCACAGGTTGATTCTGGATAGGCCGGCCGCGGCTCACTCCGGCGAACTCTCCCCGTCACACTGTGCCGCTTCGGCTTCCCGGGCCTGCCACTCCGCCTGGTGCTCGCTGGTGGGCCAGGCATTCATGATCGCCTTGATCAGCGTTGCCAGCGGAATGGCGAAGAAAACCCCCCAGAAACCCCAGATGCCGCCAAAGAACAGCACCGCCAGAATAATCGCCACCGGGTGCAGATTCACCGCCTCGGAAAACAGCAGCGGCACCAGCACATTGCCATCCAGCACCTGGATAATGCCGTAGGCCAGCATCAAGTAGAGGAATTCACTGCTCCAGCCCCACTGAAACAGACCGATGGCGGCCACCGGCAGGGTCACTACCGCCGCCCCTATATAGGGGATCAGTACGCTGAGCCCCACCGCCACCGCCAGGAGCAGCGCATAGTTGACGCCCAGCATCAGGAAGGCGGCGAAGCTGACCAGGGCCACGATAGCTATCTCGATCACCTTGCCGCGCACATAGTTGGCCACCTGGTCGTTCATCTCGTGCCAGATCTGGCGCAGCATGGGCCTGTGCTGGGGCAGGAAGGACGCGCACCAATTGAGCAACTGGGCCGAATCCAACAGGAAAAAGAACACCAGGATAGGCACCACAACGGCGTATATCAGTACCCCGGCCAGCACCGGCAGGTTGGCGAGAGAAAAAGTCACCAGTGTCTGGCCAATGGTGCCCAGCTCGCTGCCGACGCTATTGAAAATCTCGTCAATCTGCGCCGCGGAAATCAGGCGCGGGTACCGTTCCGGCAACAGCAGCAATAGCTGCTGCCCCTGCTCGACCATGTTCGGCAACTCCGCGAACAGCTTCACCAGCTGGCGCCAGAAAATCGGCAGGATCACGAAAAACAGCGTGGCGATAACGCCCACCAACACCAGGCAGGCGAGACTCACCGCCACGCCATGGGGCAGTTTCCACGACTTTAACCGCACCACCAACCCCTGCATCAGGAAGGCGATGATCAGCGATGCCAGTACCGGCGCCAACACCTGCCCCAGAGTTGCCAGAACCACCAGTGATGCCAGCAGGAACAGTACCAGCAGGATCACCTCCTCCTGGCTGAAATACCTGTCTACCCAGTTTTTGAAAATGGTGAGCATGGATTCTCTGTTCCCGTCCTTAAGTGGTGGCAAGCAGCCAATAGCGGAATTCGCCATCAATGCATTCGGCCCGCAGCAGTGGCTGACCGCTCAGTTCTGCAAAACTGTGAAAATCGCGCCAGGAGCCGGGGTCGGTGGCCAGCACCCGCACCAGGCGGCCGGCGGGCTCTTCCCGCAGGGCGCGGCGCATCGCCAGCAGAGGCTGGGGGCAGCGCAAGCCGCGGGCGTCGATGGTCGCTGCGGCGTCCCACTGGACCCCGCCGCCCGAGGCCGCCCGGCTGCTGGAAATTTCCTCTGACATCGACTGCCCGCCGCGCTTTGTGAACCGCGGCGGATTATAACCCGGTTCCGGTCGCCACTGGCGACACACCCGCAACCCCTTGCCGGCGGCGCAGTCCCCGGGGCGCGCCGGATAGCGAATTTCGCGAACCAACCCCCAGTCTCTCGGTCCAAGTCTCGACAGCTTCGCTGCGATGCGTATAGAGTTGTTGTATTAACTTCACCGTCGGCTCTTCCAGCAGTATGCAAATGACTGACAACACCACAGTTTTACCGCGCCAACGCCTGCGCCAGTGGCTCTCCGCCCTGCTGGCTGTGCTGGTTTTCGGGTTGCTGCCGGGCACCGGGCCGCTGGCAATCGCAGACGACAACCAGATCCAGCTGCCCCTGCTGGGTGACAGCAGCAGTGGAGTCGTCTCCCAGGCGCGGGAAAAGGAACTGGGCCAGATGTGGCTGCGCATGTTCCGCAGCCAGGTGCCTACCTCCAGCGATGCCCTGCTGCAGCAGTATGTGGAAAACACTCTCAAAGACCTGGCGCAGTATTCTCCTTTAAAGGACAAGTCCCTCGACGTCGTAGTGGTCAACAACGACTCATTGAACGCCTTCGCGGTGCCCGGCGGGGTCATCGGCATTCACACCGGCCTGTTCCTGTTTGCCGAAAACCAGGATCAGTTTGCTTCGGTACTGGCGCACGAACTGGCCCACCTGAGTCAGCGGCACTATGCGCGCTCGCTGGAGGCCCAGCGCAACAGCACCCTGCCTACACTCGCCGGTATGCTCGGCGCACTGGTGCTGGCGGCCACCGCCGGTGGTGACGCCGGCATCGCCGCCATCACCGCCACCCAGGCCGCCGCGCTGGACAACCAGCTCCGTTTTTCCCGCCAGAATGAACAGGAAGCGGACCGTATCGGCATTGAAACCTTGGCCAAGGCCGGCATGAATCCCGACGCCGCTGGAGAGATGTTCGAGCAGATGTTGAAGGCGACCCGCTATTACCGCCGGCCACCGGAATTTCTGCTCACCCACCCGGTCACCGAAAAGCGGATTGCGGATGCCAAGTTGCGCGCCAGTCGCATGCCCCAGGCCCACTATTCCGACAGCCGCGAATACCACCTGATGCGCTCCCGTGTCCGCGTTGCGGCCGAAGCGACACCCCAGCAGGCGGTCAAGCGTTTCCAGGCAGAGTTGCGCGGTGTCAATGATGACGAGGACGCCGCCCGCTATGGTCTGGCGCTCGCGCAGACAGCGGCGGGTAAACCCGACGCAGCTTTGGAAACCCTGCAACCCCTGCTGGACCGGGAGCCCGGTAAAGCCGCCTTTGTACTCGCCCGCGCCGATATCGATATAGCCCGCAGCGACTATGACAGTGCCATTCAGCGCCTGCAGCGAGCGCTGCAGAAAACCCCCACCGATCACGCCCTCATCATGGGGCTCGCCAGCGCGCACTTCAAAGCCGGCAACTACCTGGCGGCAGAACGGATACTGGCGAAATACAGCCGCGTGCGCAAAAAAGACCCCGCCGTCTGGTATCTGCTCGCCGAAACCCATGGCCTCGCCGGCGACATCGTCGGTGTACACGAGGCCAGGGCCGAGTACTATATTCTCAACGGTGTCTTCGACAAGGCCCAACAACACCTGCGCCACGGTATCCGTCTGGCCAAGAACGACTACCAGATCCACGCCATCCTGGAACAGCGTCTCAAGGACGTGATCAATATGCAGCAAAAGGCCAAGGAGCTGTAGCGAGACCCGGTAACCCCGCTGTCAGTCCAGCGGCTTGCGAAAGTCCAGCATGCGCTGCAGCGGTTTCATGGCGCGCCGACCCAGTTCCGGGTCCACCAGAATTTCGTTGTCGCCCCGCTCCAGCACACGGCACAGGCTCTCCAGCGAATTCATCGCCATCCAGGGGCAGTTGGCACAGCTGCGGCAAGTGGCACCAGCGCCGGCCGTGGGTGCGATAATAAGCTCCTTGTCCGGGCACTCCTGCTGCATCTTGTAGAAAATGCCCTGGTCTGTGGCGACGACAAACCGCTGCTCAGGGCGGGTCTTGGCGGCGTTGATGATCTGTGAAGTGGACCCCACCAGGTCCGCCATTTCCACCACCGCCGCCGGTGACTCCGGGTGCACCAGCACCGCCGCGTCCGCGTACAGCGCCTTCAGGTCCGCGATCCCCTTGGCTTTGAACTCCTCATGCACGATACAGCTGCCGTTCCACAGCAGCATATCGGCGCCGGTTTCCCGCTGTACATAACTGCCCAGGTGCTTGTCCGGTGCCCAGATAATTTTTTCCCCGCTCGCGTCCAGGTGGTCCACCACATCCAGGGCGATACTGGACGTAACCACCCAGTCCGCGCGGGCTTTGACCGCAGCGGATGTGTTGGCGTAGACCACCACCGTGCGATCCGGATGCGCATCGCAGAACTCGGCGAAATCCTGCGGCGGACAGCCCAGATCCAGGGAACAGGTGGCCTCCAGCTCGGGCATCAGCACCTGCTTGCCCGGCGTCAATATCTTGGCGGTTTCCCCCATAAACTTGACCCCGGCCACTATCAGGGTATCCGCCTGGTGCTCCGCACCGAAGCGCGCCATTTCCAGCGAGTCGGAAACACAACCCCCGGTCTCCTCCGCCAGCGCCTGGATCAACGGGTCCGTATAGTAATGGGCCACCAGTACCGCATTCCGCTCGCGCAGCAACCGCTTAATACGCTCGCGCCACAGCAGCAGCTGCTCGTCGCTGTAGTGACGCCCAGTGGGCTCCGCCAGGTGCGACTGCACCAGCGAGCGGGGATCAAAGGACTCTGAAATGGCTTGTTTCCGACCCATACATATCCATCGGTTGTGGAAAAACCCGCATTATAGCGCTATCTGGCCATCGTGGTTTTCTGCCCCCTAATGCCGATTCGGTATTCCCGTGCGCCAGCCCGGGGCCGGCTGCCCGACAGGCGATGGCAAAACCGCCCAGTTCTAATAGACTGGATACCTGAAACAGCAGAGTTTCCGGCCCTGTTAGGGTTTTATCCTAACCGCCAGGCACTAAGGGCTCTCAGCACCCGGTCCTATCTAAAAGGAACGATATAGGGACTGACAGGCGACGGCCACTGCATCAAACGGAACCATCAGGGCGCGATTTGACCCTCTGTCAATACAATTCACAGGGATGTGGATATGGCTTTCAGACTACTATTGCTGGCTCTGCTCTGCGCCCTTATGGCAGGCTGTGACTCGAATAAAAAAGACCGTTCAGACACTCTGCTGTTCATCCAGATTTTTCCCGCCCCAGCTGGCGCCGGGGCCAGCTCCGACCTGTCCCTGGCGGCGGGGGACACCCAGCAGTTTATCGCCCTGGGCCGCTTTAGCGACGGCAGCGCCGTCGATATCACTGACAGTGTGGTCTGGCGCAGCAGCGATACCTCTACGGTTACCATCGACTCCAGCGGCAATGCCACCGCCGTCGCCCCCGGCAGCGCCGGTATCTTCGCCAGGCGCGACGGAGTTCTCAGCAATAGGGTGACAGTCAACGTAGCCAGCGTCTTACTGACCAGTATCCAGGTGACACCTCCAATAGTCAGCCTGGCGCCCGGCACCAGCCAGCAGCTGGCGGCGCTGGGTCGCTTTAGCGACGGCAGCACCGCCGACATCACCGACAGCGTGACCTGGCAAAGCAGCGATACCGACACAGTCACCGTCGACGCCGACGGCAACGCCACGGCGGTGGCCACTGGCACTGCCAGTATTACCGCCAGCCGGGATGGTATTACCAGCAATACCGTAGCGGTCACCGTCACCAGTGCCGTATTGGTCGGCATTCAGGTGACACCAGCCACCGTCAGTCTGCCCAAGGGTAACAGTGAACAGTTCACCGCCATAGGTACTTTCAGCGACGGTAGTACCCTCGATATCACTACCAGCGCCAGCTGGAACAGCGACAATACCGCGGCAGCTACTGTGGATCTTTTGGGAGAGGTCACGGCAGTAGAAGTGGGCAGCGCCAATATCACCGCCAGCCGGGATGGTATTACCAGTAATACCGCAACAGTCACAGTAACCAGTGCTGTGTTGACCAGTATCCAGGTGACACCGGCAGTGGTGAGCCTGCCCAAGGGCAACAGCGAGCAGCTCACCGCCGTGGGCACCTTTAGTGACGGCAGCACCCTGGATCTCACCAACAGTGTCAGCTGGAATAGTGACAATACTGCCGTGGCCACCGTGGACAGCCTCGGCGAGGTTACGGCGGTGGATGTGGGCAGCGCCGATATCACCGCCAGCCAGGATGGCATTACCAGCAATACTGCAACAGTTACTGTGACCAGCGCTGTGTTGACCAGTATTCAGGTAACACCAGCCATCGTTAGCCTGCCCAAGGGCAACAGCGAACAACTCACTGCGGTGGGCACTTTCAGTGACGGCAGCACCCTGGATATCACCAACAGTGCCAGCTGGAATAGTGATAATACCGCCGCGGCCACCGTGGACAGCCTTGGCGAGGTTACGGCGGTGGAGGTGGGCAGCGCCGATATCACTGCCAGCCAGGATGGCATCACCAGCAATACCGCGACGGTCACTGTCACCAGCGCTGTATTGGTCAGTATTCAAGTGACACCAGCCACTGCCAACCTGCCCAAGGGCAACAGCGAGCAGCTGGCCGCTGAGGGAACCTTTAGCGACGGTAGCACCCTCGACATTACTAACACCGCCAACTGGAATAGCAACAACACCGCCGTGGCCACCGTGGACCTTCTGGGGGAAGTTACGGCAGTGGAATTGGGCAGAGCCCATATCACCGCCAGCCAGGATGGTATTACCAGTAATGCCGTAGCAGTCATCGTCACCAGTGCCGTACTCACCAGTATCCAGGTAACGCCGACCCCGGTGAGTCTGCCCAAGGGCAACAGTGAGCAGCTCTCTGCTGAGGGAACCTTTAGTGATGGCAGCACCCTGGATATCACCAATACCGCCAGTTGGAACAGCGACAACACCGCGGCAGCTACTGTGGATCTATTGGGAGAGGTCACGGCAGTAGAAGTCGGCAGCGCCAATATCACCGCCAGCCAGGATGGTATCACCAGCAATACCGTACCGGTCACCGTCACCAGCGCCGTATTGACTGCTATTCAGGTGACACCCTCTCCCGTCAGCCTGCCCAAGGGCGATACGCAACAGCTGGCCGCCGAGGGGACCTTTAGCGATGCCAGCACCCTGGATATCACCAATACCGTCAGTTGGAACAGCGACGACACTGCCGTGGCCACCGTGGACCTGCTGGGGGAACTCACAGCGGTGGAGGTTGGCAGTGCCAATATCACCGCCAGCCAGGACGGCATTACCAGTAATACTGTGGCAGTTACTGTCACTGCTGTCGTTACTCTCTGCAATGTCCCTTCGTTCCAGGGGACACAATTGGATATTGATGGCAACCTGGTCACGAAGACCTTCTTCTGCGCTCCTACAAGAGCGCAGGTGGAAGCCACCGGCACCTACGCCACCCTGGAATCATTTTTTGAAGGTGGTATCGAATTCGCCAAGCTGGGCGTCGATGATTTACTTCAGTATTGCTTCGATGCATTTGGCAGCCTTCCTCCCATCACGGATTTTGTCTCCTTTCTCAATGCCAATACCACGGCACAATTCGGTGCAGCCCCTTCTTCCTGGCCGGTGACGGAAGACTACTTTAGTTTGGATGACATGTCGCAGTATGTCCCTGTTACACTCACAAACGCAGGCGGCGCGACGGCAGGCACACCTATACCTTTACCAGACGCCACAGTTAGATCTGTGCCTCTTTGTGTAACTCAGCCTTAAAAATTACTGGCAATAACTCAGAGGCATAGCTGGGGTTGATAGTAGTAAGAAAACGCCGTATTTAAATTCTCCACTGGAGTAGAAGCTTACCTTCAGTGGTGCCCTCAAGTATGGTGTTTAGGGAGGAGGTAGTACATCAGTTGGCGAATTGAAATAAGGGATCAATGATAAAGCTCCCCCCCGTTCAGCGAACAGGGGGGATAGATTTGCTCTATTGCTGTAAACAATACACAGTTGAAGTTTACAGTGACGCCGGGGATTTATTCTGAATTGCTTTCCATTTCACATTGGCCGTTTTGATACGCCCCGGCACATCCTTCAGCCACTCGTCCTGAATACCGGAATCCAGATTCAGGTATAGCCTGCCATCCACCAGACGCCAGACTTCCGGATCTCCGATAAACTTTTTGCCTACAGATACGCCAAAGGCACAGTAGCCACCATAGGCAGGCACGTATTTCTCCGGAGCCTCTTCAAAGACTTCCAGATTGTCCTTACTGGAGAACAGGTAAGTAGCGCCCTGGTATTCAGAAATAAAATTTCCATTTCCCCGCACTGGCCGTTTTCCCGTTTGATAAGAGACAACGTCATAGCCCTGAACCGCCGGGGTACTGTGTTTGTATTCTCCGGCTTTTGCGCCAACGGAAAATACCAAGGTTGACAATATAGCAACCAGATACTGCTTGACCTTCATAAGGTGACTCCATAATTAAAAGTTAACATTCAGGCAAAGAAATCAATCACTTTGCTGGACGCTATAATGATCCGGAACACACTGATAGAAAATAATAGAAATCCTATTTTCCCTACTGGATTGTATTCATTAGCCAGTAATTTAAAGATAAATGGAGAGCTCAACAGCCTGGCGAACATTGCTGGATAAGAAAACCATTCACTTCAGGAAAGCATTATCCTGACAACCCGAAAGCCAAACAAGTTCGCGGCAGTTGCTATAAACAGCATCGGTTGCAGAAACCTTAGAAGCTGTGACGGCGCTGAAAGAGACTGAATCGCTCAAGCGGTCGAGGGTGGCAGGTTTAGCAAATCAAGCATGTAACTGCTTGATTTGTCGTGGAGGGTTTGCGGACATGCGCCGCAAACCCGGATTGAGGAAAGCCAGGGAGGGCTTTTTCAACAACCTGTCAGGCTTTAAACTTGAGTAATTGAGCTGATTGATACACAAACGCCATACTCTGTCTTCACCCTGGTACTTACAGCTGTGGCAGCTATTACAGGGAGTAACTACAGGGTATAAGTCACCGCAAAAAAGCCTTTGAGCAGGTGGCGCTCGGCCACAATTGGACTGTTGTTTATGTCATTGTCCAGTCGCTCGACGGCCAGATTCAACGCCATCCGCCAGTCCTCCGATAGCTCCCAGATAGTGCCAACACCCGCCTCCACAGTAACACTACTTCCAACTGCATAAGCCGGCCTGCCGGGCTCTGCTGCGGATACCGGCACACCATAGTCATAATTCGCAAGCTCTGAGCTAAGCCAGTTGATACCGAGCCTGGGAACCAGGCGCCAGTTACCCAGGTGAAACCCCCTTGAGAGCCTCACTTCCGCCAGGCCACCACCCGACCTGTCGAGCAGGTCATGGGTGTATTGAAGATCCAGCTCAAAGCCGTTCCAGGCTTCGTAAATCAGGCCGACACCACCAAACAGCGTATCCTCCCGGTCGCCGAGCCCTTCCAGTACAGGACTGTCGTCCTCCTCATAGGCACCAAGCCGGTAAGCGGCGATGACTGCCAGCCGCAACTTGTCGCTGCCTGCAATGCCATAGCGCAGCTCCGGGCCTATCCATTGCAACCGCTCTCCAAAGTAAGTGATCGCCGGTATTACCTGGGTCACATTGGTATCCGAACCCCGGTAGGGGCTGCTGCGCCCTATTACACCGAGACCAACGCCCCACTGACCGAATTCACCCAGAACACTGTAGAGCTCGATATCCAGACTGATAGCCTGGTCCTTTGCGGCGTGAAAGGCCGCCCGTTGGAAACTGGGGGGGCCCTTGGGCTGGTAGTTGTTGGACAGGCCCATAGGCTCCCGTGGAATACCTATGAAATTCCGGTCCAATACCCGGTTGTCATTCTCATCCACATAGGCCAGAACCACAATCTGGCCCGCTGGAAGATCCGACAAGCGGTAGCTTCCATCCGGCTGGATTGAAAAACGTTCTTCCCTGGCCGGGTTGCGAAAGTCGCCAAATGCATCTGGGTCGTCATAAACCTGCAACACCAATGATCCTTCTTCCGGGGCATTCAGCAGTCGCACAGTAACTTCCGCGACAGAAGCCGCGGAATAGAGAAAAAGCAGTGTCGATAGGAGAATTTTACTGGTCATTGCTAAGCTACAGATTCCCTGTTAACCGACTTTTTCTTTTTACGGCCGGTATTCGAGTTCGGATCACCCACGAATCCAATCAAAACCCCGTCTCCCATAAGTAACCAGGTGAAGTTTAGCAGGCCGTTAAAAAATTGAGAGAAGCCAGGGAAGGCTTTCTCCACAATCTGTTGTGTGATACACCGACGGATTGTATAAGCCGCGCGGTTGAACCTGCGGCGTCTCACCGGTTACAAGCACAGAGAAAGGCCGCGCAAGCCGTATACGGCTAATCCCCCCAAGCGGTGCAGATACCGCGCAGAGCAATATGTCTGTGCTGCAGCGACCAGGCTACCCATCAGAGCCTCACATTGATTATTTTATAAACTACTGAATCCTATAGCACTGTTTACTATTGGCTGCTCTATTTCTCTATCTGGACCTTAATTTCAGCACCATAGCACGCACAACTTGAGGCGCCAGGGATTTGCGCAATCCCAAAACTATCAAACAGCCAAACCGCTAAATTACAATTGACAAAGGTTTTTAGATCACAGTCGGACTGTATTTTTTCCAAAACTTTGATCCATGCAGCAATAGGCGTCGCCAGACCTTATTGATAAATCCACCTTATCAGTTCCCGCGTAGATGTGATGGCATCTGACCACTAATTTTTTAAGTTAAGGTATCCATCATGTTAAAAGGACATTATTTACTGGCAGCTATAGCAGCCACCACCTTTTCCGCCCTCGCTCAGGCAGAAGATTTTTATCTGAGTGGCAATATTGGCTATAGCGATATGGATAATGTTTCCACCTCCGGCAGCTTTTCCAGCGATTTTACTACCGGGCCGGGTACTGATATTCCCGCAGGCACTGTTCTGCCCGCCGGCACCGACGTCGGCTTGAATACCAGTGTGGACAGCGGTTCAGCCATAGGCTTTTCGCTGGGATGGCAAACCAATCAACTTCGCTTTGAGGTAGAGTTTGCGCGAGTACAAAACGACGTGGAGTCCCATCGCGGGGTGAGCGCGTCCGACATTCCACTGGGCGGGGAGGACGCAGGCGTTCTGGTGAGCGGGGCGCCGGACAACCTGGGCATTAGCGTAAGCGAACTGGTCGCCTCAGGGCAGGGTGAATTCCGCACCGACTACCTGTTCCTCAATGTTCTCTATGAATTTGCAACCGACTGGGTATTAAACCCCTATATCGGTGCGGGTATCGGCAACGCTTGGGTAGACGTGGATTACAGTCCCTCCGGTGTCGCAATTATCGATGATGATGACAGTGTGTTGGCCCATCAGCTGATGGCCGGCCTCGACTACGAGCTGAACCAGCAACTGTCTTTCTACGGCGGGCTACGCTGGCGTCAGACCGATAAAGTAGAAGTTGACGCCGACTTGTTCGACGCGCAATTTGAAGTGGAAGTTGACAGCCTGATTGCTGAAATCGGCACACGCTGGTTGTTCTAATTTCCTCCTGCAATGGCAGCCTTTTCAGGTAGACATCGCCCGATCAAGGCCGCTTTTATCGGCGTAATAGCTTTGTGAAGCTATTCTCTGTACCAGCAGCTCACCCAACTGTGAATAACCGGCCCACTTAAAATCAGTTGCTATAACCTGCTCTGTGAAAATAATCATAAGCAGTGTACGTTCAATACAAGAATATTCAAACTGCTTTAAATATTATTTCGTTTTCAATGACAGCTATATAGCAATCTTCTTCGGTTGGTTATGGTAGCGCATCAATACTTCCTCTTCCGTTGGGTAAAAGCGCCGACTCTAGTGGCCCATGCGGAAAATAAGGTTACGTGATTTGATTTCACGTATACTTGTCACATGGATACTCCTGACGTTTTTACAATTACCGCTCATGATGCAGCGACCCTGGAAAGCTGGATTCGCAGCACCTCGCTTCAGCAGGG
>NZ_JBFLAB010000071.1:0-14421 GCF_040742695.1 Microbulbifer discodermiae
CGATTCCAACTGCACTGTTGTGAAAAGAGACTCCTGAAAAACATCCATACCGCGCACTGAACCAAAATCCTCTGTGGGTTATCGTTTTCCGTATTGTATCTAACCCAATGTTCTCAGGCGACAAAATCAACAGCCTGCTAGGCCAACATCAATCGGGGATATTTCGATCCCCGGGAAGACCGGGAATCAGAGCCCGCGGTAAAACGCACTTTGCAGATCAGCGCGGTCAACCTGACCTGGCGTGAAGCGAAACATGCAGGAATCGTCGGTAAAATTCATATAATTGTTGATCGGGTCCAAACCCTCAAACCCGGGCCCCTGGCAGGAATCCTGCCCCACCGGACAACCGAAGGCCGGGCCGAACTCCGCCGGTGTATCGTCGACAAAGTCCCCCGGATTGCTGCAGCCGCCCTCAAAAGTGTGGAACAGACCCACCCAGTGGCCCACTTCATGCACCAGAACATCGCCCTCGTTGTAAGGCGCGGCAATACCACCCGGCAGGGCATCATTCAATATAACCACACCGTCATCGGTGGGATTGGAGGCATAGTCGCTGGGGAAGGTTGCCCAGCCCAGGAAACCTTCAGCGGGGCTGGTCAGATAGATATTGAGATCCGCAGCACCACCAATACGCAGATTCGACTTCATCTCAAACTCGGCGAAGGTACCCGGGGTGGCCGTATACCAGCTGTCGTTTACCGAGTCGGTAATCGTTGCCAGATTAAAAATAAAAGGTGTCCCTGAATAGGCGGTATTCAATACATCCATCTGGTCGAAGATCACCATGGTAGGAACAACACCATTGCCAGAGCTATCGGCGATAACATGGAAATGTACATTGACATTGGCCACATTGCGCTGGGAGGGTAGATAGCTACTCAGCGCATTGTGCATGTCCTTCACATAATTTGTGTGCAATGCCGCTTGATACGCATTAACTTGCTTGGTACCACAACGCAACAATGGTTGCTGATCTCCAGGCAAACCAGCGGCAAAAAGCCCTGGCGTAAATATTGCCAACGAAAGCAATATCAGGCCTGCAATCCAGCTACCTCCTCGAGGTTGTGTGTTGTTTAGTAGTCGCATTGGAAGATCCCTCCATGAGAATTTATACTTGGTTATATCCCTATACTGTTTCGCCCCCATAATTTCCAATTGGACTAATAGCCAATCTCATGCATTGCCAACAGCCTTACTACAACGTATTTTTTGGCAGAGGAACGCGAACAAATATCATCAGAGACGCCTCGACTATATATATCTTCCCCCAGTGAACACAAAGAAAATCAGGCCGAGTTCTGTGATTAAACTCACAAAACCCCAGAGCATAGTGATTTGAACTGCCAACAGATAAAATCCGTGCCCGCGCAGTGTGAGGAAAATTTTTTTGAACCTTACAGGTAAATTAAAAGCCGATAAATGGTCCAGGTCGGCGCCCATCTTGCGGAAAGCACTTCAAAATGCAGCCATAGAATCCATACGGATAGATAGAACAAAGCTCTCTTCAGCTTTCTAACTTAAGCCTTTGAAATTACCCATCGGGACTTAACCCCGCCAAAGCATGGACCCCCAGGCGAGTACCGGAGCGAAGCATTGAAGTGGAATCAATTTCGCGCAAATTGCCCCGTATCTCCGGCCTGGCAACCAGGAGAGATAATGCTGTATTGCCTCTGCAGTGAGAAGCCTGCCCTGGACGCTAAATACCCGCGAATACTCCCGCAAACAGCAGCATGGCAAAGAAGGTAATAATACCCTGCAACAATGCGATAATAATCGCCTTTAGAAAACCCGTACCCAAAACCAGCATATAGGCGATGGCCGCCAGTGGAATGGTCAGCAACAGGCCAACACTGTCGCTCACACCCGGCAGCATACCCCCCACGACTCTCTGTATTATCAACGCCAGCAGCAGCGCAAACAGGCAGTAAAATACTCCGGTATTCTTTGCCCCCATCATAGCGGCTGCCATCTTCAGCGGCAGCACAAGTATCGCCACCATGACAATCACAAAAATAATCAATTCCATTTTTCACCACTCCTTTGTGGATGTACTTTCACACTGCTTTTCCCCGGGCTTTTGTTACTCCGCAGAATCACCATACAACGGTGATGGGCGATGTAACAGCTGGCAACTGAGCTTCACGCCCAAGCTCTCGCAAACAGTACCCAGCCAGATGCCGTTCCCCGCTCAGGTGGCTCCCTACCTTGCCCACAAGCCAACACATCTTACCGCTTTACCTGAACCCCGATGAACAAGGCCTGGAAAACCTGGCGTAAAAATCACTTCAGGCGCCAACTGCGGCAACCATTTAACCCGGCAATCCAATAGATGGTCCCGTATCGACAGGTTGGCCGCTCTTGAAAGCCTGCTCAATCACGCGGACAGACTGCTGAAAAAGCCTTTCCTGACTTTTGTCAGCAGCCCGCCAGAGCACAACGACCAGCTACACGGCCCTGCCAGGGCCCGTTCCAAACGACGCTGGAACCGGAACGCGAGTGGGCAGCGGGCATTCAGGCCTTCCTCCAACCCCCTATCAGGTTGTTGAAAAAGGCATCCTGCCTGTTTCAAAACACGAAAAGCGAAAAATGTGATTTTCACTTTTCTCCCAAAATCAACGACTTAGCCGTCGCCGATTTTGCCGGAACATCCATATTCCGGTAGCAGGCGTCGAAATTCTTCGAATTTTAACAGTCTGCTATGGCCCGGGCAGGTAGGCCGGGCCACTGTTCTCCTTCCCGGCGGCATCCCCCGGATTGCGCAGCGGGCACGCCTCCAGCGACAGGCAACCGCAGCCGATACAACCATCCAGCCGGTCACGGAGCCCTTGCAGCTGGCGTATCCGGGCCTCCAGCTGTTGCCGCCACTGCGTTGACAGTTTACTCCAGTCGCAGGCATTCGGTGTACGGCCCGCGGGTAGAGTCTGCAGCGCATCGCCTATCTCGGCCAGGGGGATACCGACACTCTGGGCCACCTTGATCACCGCCACCCGGCGCAACACATCGCGTTTGAAGCGACGCTGATTGCCGGTGGTGCGCCAGCTCCGAATCAGCCCTTTAGTCTCGTAAAAGTGCAGTGTGGAGACAGCTACACCACTGCGCTTTGCCACCTCACCCACTGTCAGGCCCTCCATCTGGACTCGCCCCTGGCTTTTCTGCTGCACCGCTACCCTCGACTATTGACCATAAGTTAACTTGAGGTTTTACACTCCATCGCGGTTATTGGCAAGTGTGGAACAGAGCAATGGTGGAAAGTATCAATAAAAGGCCGGAGGAACAGCCTGTACAGAAAAGCCCGGGGATCCGGGTCAAGTTTTTGTCCCGACTGGTTCAGCTATTACTGGTGCCGGTAGTAAACTGGAGTCGGCGCGCTCGGGGAGCTTGGCCCGGCTCGCGCTGGATACCAAAATAGAAAAGGAGCCATCGTGGAGCCAATCATTACAGTCAGGGGGGTCGGCAAGACCTATAGCGGTGGGCTCACCGCCCTGCGGGACGTCAACCTGGACATTCACAAAGGGGAGATTTTTGCCCTGCTGGGCCCCAATGGTGCCGGCAAAACCACTTTGATCAGCATCATCTGCGGAATCGTCAGCCCCAGCTGTGGCTCTATTGCGGCCGATGGGCACGATATCCTGTCAGATTACCGCGCCGCCCGCGCCAAAATCGGCCTGGTTCCCCAGGAAATCAGTACCGACGCCTTCGAAAGTGTGCTGGCGACGGTAAATTTCAGCCGCGGCCTGTTCGGTAAGGCCCCCAACCCCGTCTATATCGAACAGCTGCTGCGCCAGCTGTCGCTGTGGGAGAAAAAAGACAGCCGGATAGTGGCGCTATCCGGGGGCATGAAACGCCGGGTGATGATCGCAAAGGCGCTGTCCCATGAACCCTCAATTCTGTTTCTCGACGAACCCACAGCGGGCGTCGATGTAGAACTGCGCAAGGACATGTGGGATATGGTGCACCAACTGCGCCAGTCGGGCGTGACCATCATTCTCACCACACACTACATCGAAGAGGCCGAAGAGATGGCAGACCGTGTGGGCGTCATCAACCACGGTGAGGTGGTGCTGGTGGAGGAAAAGCATACGTTGATGCGCAGGATGGGGGAAAAAGAACTCACCCTGCATTTGCCGGCCCCAGTGGAGAGGATTCCGGCCGCGCTCGAAGATCTGCCCCTGTCCCTAGGTGACGACGGAGACCAGCTGATCTATCGCTTCGACATTAACAGCAGCGATACCGGAATTGCCACACTGTTGCATCGCCTGAACAAGGCCGGAATCGAATTCCGCGACCTGCACACCCGCGAGAGTTCCCTGGAAGAGATCTTTGTCGGTCTGGTACGGGACGCCCGCGCGCAACAGCGAGATACAGCGACTCCGGCTAAGGGAGGAGATGCCCTATGAACTGGTACGGCATCCGCGCAATTTACAAATTTGAAATGGCGCGCACCTGGCGCACATTGATGCAGAGCATCGCCTCCCCGGTGCTCTCCACCTCCCTCTACTTCATTGTTTTCGGTGCGGCAATTGGTTCGCGCATGGGGGACATAGAGGGAGTGAGCTACGGCGCCTTTATTATTCCGGGGCTGATTATGTTGTCTCTCCTGAGTGAGAGCATCTCCAACGCGTCTTTCGGGATCTTTTTCCCCAAGTTTTCCGGCACCATCTACGAGATTCTCTCCGCTCCGGTGTCGGCGTTCGAAATCGTAGCCGGCTATGTGGGCGCGGCGGCAACCAAGTCGGCGATTCTGGGCGTCCTGATCCTGATCACCGCGCGTTTCTTTGTCGATTACCAGATACTCCATCCCTTCTGGATGCTGGGGTTTCTGCTTCTGACGTCGGTGACTTTCAGCATGTTTGGATTCATCATCGGCGTCTGGGCCGACGACTTCCAAAAACTGCAGGTGATTCCGCTGATGGTGATCACTCCGCTGACCTTCCTCGGGGGTGCCTTCTACTCCATCAATATGCTGCCGGAACTGTGGCAGAAAATCACCCTGTTCAATCCGGTGGTTTATCTGATCAGCGGTTTTCGCTGGGCGTTTTACGGAGTGTCAGACGTCAATGTGGTGGTGAGCCTGGGCATGACACTGCTGTTTATGCTGCTGTGCATGACCGGTATCTGGTGGATTTTTCGCAGCGGCTACCGGATCAAACCCTGAGTGAGAGGATACGGGCCATAGGGGCCCGTATCCCACGCCCCCGGCAGTTTATCAGGCTGTTGAAAAAGTATTGTTCAACAACCTGTTAGGAATTGGTCAATGAATCGAACACAATACCGGTCCAGATATCCGGTTTCATAAAACCCTGCCCATACTGCTGATCGAACTCCTTTGTCGGTTGTGCCGCTATGACCTCATCGCGGCTCTTGCCCTGGTCAATCAGCTTCTGCACCCGGTCGCGAAGGGTAACCAGCAGGTCGCGCTGGGCCCGCAGCTCCACCTTGTTGCTCAGCGCACCGTGGCCCGGGATGATGCGGGTATTGTCGTCGGCCTGCTCCAGTACCCTATCCATCACTGCGATCACACCATCCACCGAACCTCCCGCGGACAGGTCGATAAAGGGGTAGCTGCCATTGAAAAAGGTATCGCCCATATGCACCGTATTGGCATTGGCAAACCTTACTATAGAGTCGCCGTCGGTGTGGGCTGGATCCACATGCTGCACCCGTACATCCTCGCCGTTCCAGTGGAACGTAGTGGCATCGGTAAAAGTGATGACCGGCAGCGCAGCCAGCGGTGCGGCGGGCACCTTGCGACCGAAAGTCTCCATAAACTGGTCAGTGCTCATGCGCTTTCGCACATTTTCATGGGCGACGATCAACGCCCCCTGTTTTCCGAGGTTTTCGTTGCCACCGGTGTGATCGCCGTGCCAATGAGTATTGATCACAAATTTCAGCGGCTTGTCGGAAACTTCGGCAACGGTAGCAACGATACGATCAGTGAGCGGGGCGAATTGATCGTCGACCAGAAAAGCACCGTCATCCCCCACCAAAAGGGCCATATTGCCACCGGCCCCGGTGAGCATATAGAGGTTGTCCGACACCTTTTCACTGTTGATGGTAACGTCGGCAAAACGATCCTGCGCCTGACCGTGAACGGCGGCAAGGCAACACATCGCCCCCAGTAACCGGTAAAGTCGTTTCATCTTACTCTCCTGTTTGCTTGGCAATTTGCCGAGTTTGTAGTAATTCCAATAATCTGTCCGGCCGATCGGTGACCAGGCCATCCACACCCAGCGCGATGTAGCGCTGCATGTCTACAGTGTCGTTAACAGTCCAAACCGATAGGTGTAACCGAGACCTGTGGGCAGCGGCCACCAGCTTCGGCGAGAAAACCGGAATACCGTGATAGCGCATCGGCAGCTGCATCGTCTGATAGGCCGGCCGCAGCAGCCGCTCCGCGCGAAAAAGGTGCGCGGCAAAGAACAGCATGGCCTCGAACCTAACTGCTCCGGTGGCCACCTCCGGGCACAGGCGGCGAAACTCGCGCACTACACCACCGTAAAAGGAAGACACGATCACCCGCCTCTCACTGCTCGCCGCGCGCACGCTCGCACACAATGCCCTGGCCGCGCGCACATCGTCATTTTTAAGCTCGATCACCAATGGAGTAGTGGGCAGCGCGGCAAACACTTCATCGATGGTGGCAACCACCTGCGGTTCGTCCCGGTAGGGAAACTTCTCACCGTCACGACTCCAATTGTATGCCATGTTCAGACTGCGCAACTGTGCCAGCGTCATGGCCCCGACCGCACCGCGCGACCCGGTGGTACGATCGACCTCAGTGTCGTGGATCAACACCAGTTTGTCATCTTTTGTCAGCGCCAGGTCGATTTCCAGTGCATCCACACCCAGTTCAACCATTTTGCGCAAATAAAGCAATGTATTGCCGGGATAGAAGCCTCTACCACCCTCGTCCCCGTGGGCGATCACCAGCGGCCGCCCGGGTGCGGGGAAAGCCATCAGCGAGGGCAGTGCCGGCCGCCCGCGGGCGTAAAGCCAGAGCAATACCAGGAGAATACAAAACAGAGTTGGCGATAACATAAAATCGAGCCCTGGGAATTTTGTCCTCAGCGACGAGTAAAAATCTAAGCGTCCGCCAGAGATTGTTCAGCGGGAAATCGAATAGATGATTCCGCACCGGTTCGATTGATGCCTTTGAAGCCCTGCGCAACTACCTGTAAATCAATGGCAGCCGTCAAAGTCTGTCAGGACGGCTCGGGCTCTCCCGGCGGGCGGCCCTTCCCCGCGCGCCAATCCAGAAACCTGCGCTCCAACCACAAAGGCAAAAAAATCACTATATCGTATAGGCGCACCAGCACCCCACCCGCCACCAGGGCGCCCGTGCCGCACAGACGCAAACCCAGGGACAGCATCCGCAACAGCAAACTGCTCAGAATCCCCACCACCGTGCGCGCGGAGGTGATAAAAGTCTCCAGGGGCATAGCCACAGCCGCGAGCGCGAAGGGCAACACCAAACCCAACCCCATCTGCGCCGCAGTGTACAACCAATAGGCACTGCGGTTCATATCCGCAGCAGCGCCCCCCTCTCCGGGCACAAGCTCCCGCGTCCAGATCAGGCTGACTGTCACCGCAGCCAGGACCAATAGGGCTGTGAACGCGATCCACAGCATACGCCTGCGCGGCTTGTCATCCAGAGCGCCCACAGCGGGGAAAAACTGCGTAATACGCAGACACTCCATCGCCACCAGTCCGGCGAAGATTTCCAGCAGGATCACCACCAGCGCGAACACCTCCACGGCTCTGAAACCGGCGATGTGGGCGGCACTACCGCCCGCTCCCGCCACCGGCAGCGCTATCAGGTGAAAATGCACCACCGCTGCCGCTGCGGCAATCGACAGGGCCACCAGCGAGGCAAAAAACCGGGTTGTAGCGGACGCTGCAAGCCTGCGCGACGCCCTGTCGCCGCCCCGCTGTATCTCCTCCAGGCGATCCATATGCCGGTCGAGGTCCCCGGCGCGCCGTATCACCGTCTCCACATTCCGGTTGACGCCGCTCAGGGCCGATAAAATCGAGCGCCAGGCGGGCATCATGCGCCGCAACAGCTGATGCCGCTCGCGGGCGGATTCCCGGTAGACTTCCAGCGCCCTGGCTTCCGCCTTGTGCATGGAGTTACGGATCGCCTCCAGCACATCGCACACCACCGGGTCTCTGCTGGCGGGAATTTCCGCCACCGCCCGGATAGCCTTCGACCAGTTGCCGGGCTCCGGCGGGACTTCCACACTGAGTGCATAGTCTCTATCGATGGCAGTTAACTGTTCGCTCAGGCGCCGGTGAAGTTCGGGATACCGCGCCAGCTCCCGCTTGACGGTCTTTTCCACATGATCCAGCTCGCGCTCAACACAGCGCTCGGCAGCCTCGCAACCCGCAGCCAGCAACACCTCGCGGTTGCGCCGCCGCAGCCGCCGCTCGCCATCCGCAACCGAAACCGCCGCGAGACGCAGGGACTGGTGACAGAAGCGTGCCAGTGCCATAAAGGCCCGTTGCACCGGTTTGCGCGCCACAAACAAACCCAGCAGCGCCAGCAAAAACCATAGCCACAGTGGCAGTGGAGGTAGTATGTCGGTCAATGGGTTCCCCCGTGAATCAGATGATGAATCGGCACAATCCTACCAGCAGAAGGCGGCACAATCGCTACCGATAATCGAATCGAACAAAGAATGCTCTATTTGCTGCTCCGGGACCGGGTTGACGGCCATTCCCTCACAGGCCCAGTCGACGGTACCAGGGTCAATGCCGGGAAATCAGGCAGCGGCCCTGGAACGTCCAAGTTCGGTTTAACAGGGCCAACAGGCACTCCGTCGCTCTCCCGCCGATCCCATAGATAATCCCGTAGAGACTGGATTGTCGCCCTGGGAATTCCACGCAATTAGGTGGAATCTGCTGTTTTCAGTGGCATGCAAGGGTATAGACTTATGCAGCACTGCAGCGAAAGGCACCTCGATTACCGGCTTTACTCACTGAGCTTGCCTTTGTCCAGGGGGATATAACCTCCCCAGTCGTTCGGAAATTCTTTTTCGGCGATAGTTGCAGAAAGCAGGTAACCAAAGATGCTCTCGGCGTTGTTACTATTGCTCATCAACAAGACGCCCATACCCCTCTCCGGATAAACAATCGAGTAGTTCTGAAAACCCTCGTCATGATGGCCCTCTTTAAACGCTGCCCAACCGTATTGGGTATGAAACAACCCCCAACCCAGACCGTAGCTGAGCTGAATATCATCGTAACGATCGGTAATCTCTCCGGCACCGGGACCAAATTGTGTCTTGCTGCGAATGCGTATCTGCGGACTGAACATCTCTTTACGAGCCGCTTCACTGATACCGCCACCATCCAGTACAGCACTCATGAACCGCACATAATCCTCAGTTGTCGTCTCCAGAGTACTTGGCGCGCGAGCCGCATTGTCCTTATCCCGGGGAAAGGTACTGCCATCGGTATCGTGCCCCATAGCATAATCCCGCTCAAAGCGCGGCTGCCAGGTATAACTGGACATAGCCATTCCGTATGGGGTGAAGATATTTTCCCGCATCAGCTGTTCCACGGATTTTCCGGTTAACTTTTCCAGCACTATCTGTAAAAGTACCATTCCCTCCCCGGAATAACTGTAGCGCTCCCCCGGTTCAAAGTGAATACGCAGCTTGTGATCCGGCTCAAACCAACGCCAGTTTGGCAGCCCGGTTGTATGAGATAAGCACATGCGCGCAGTGATTTTCCGGTACCGAGGCGCCTCGCGCAAATCACTTAGGTCCTCGTGCCATTCAATATCGCCATCGCTTTGCTTCTTCCACAGTGGCTCCTGCAAATATGACTGTAGCGGCTTATCCAGATCTATTACTCCCTGACCCACCAACTTCATAACCAAAGCCGCAAAAACCGCTTTACTCAACGAAGCTCCATACATTTCTGTAGTTGTTTTTAATGGCCTTTTATTTGGAAGATCGGCAAAACCAAAGGCCTTAGAATATACCGGCAGACCGTCATTAAACACTGCCACCGTCAAACCCTGAACATTAGCCGCCTTGACCAGCTGATCTATTCTATCTGTCAACTTCGCAAAGGAAATTGTACTGCCATCCAAACGCACCACCTGCCCTTCAGCAATCTTTTCTGCGGCGTATGCAAAGCTGGATAATCCCAAAACAATCAAACTCAATAGAACTTTTTTCATAGTATTTCACGATATTTTTCTTGCAAGTTTTACAAACCAATTCATACGATTCACAATCAGCTAACTTTCAATTAGCCCTTATCCCGACCTGCCAAACTTTGAAAAGTTAAAATTTAAGAGAAGGTGTTCGCCTGTCTTGAGGATAAATACGAAACTATTACTGAAATAACTCCCGCCCGAGAGTTGTACGGAGCTATAAACAATCAGCCTGAATGCCCGACTGAGTCTATCCAGAAGAAACAATCAGATTGAATCACGCGAGCGCTCTTGGAAAGCTGCAGCTACCATAGCCCAATAACCGCCAGCATATCCTGGCATCCATTGAAACATCCATTTATACGCAACGCAACCGGCATTTCCGACGTATTTAAGGGCCACCCCAACGGCAAAGTTATATCAATAAAACAGGGTTCGGTCGTCAAGGGGAGTGGTTTTTTCAGGTTTGTGCTCAGCAGGATCATTTTTAACAGAAAAAAACGGCCCCGCACCTCATATCCCTGTAAGATCGGGAGGCAAGTGAACAACCACTCTGTCGGCTTAAAAATTCGGATGCTGATAGATGATTTCACCTTCCAGCATGGTTAGCCAAGCTTTGGTTGCGCCTATATGGCTGGATGGCAGGGAAAAGATACTCTGGCTCAGCATAACCAGATCTGCGTATTTACTCACTTCGATAGAGCCCGTTTCCTGCTCCAGGGCATAGCCGGCATTGAGGGTATAGGCTTCGACCGCTGCAGCCAGCGAGGGCATACACCACCGGCCCAACTGCAGCAATGCCTGGATGACACCCAGTAGAGACAGGCTGTTCACGTCAAAGTCTGAGCTCAGAGTGATGGTCACCCATTCGGGAAGACATAGTAAGAGTCACCCCGAGAAATCACATGCTACCCGGATGTAAAGCCGGACCTAAGCAAGCCTGATAGGCATTACTTTATACGAGCATCGCTACTCTTTCGGAGACCTGTACTTGGACAACCGTATCCAGAGTAGGCCCTCAAAAACTATCCCCAAAATAAAAAATATGATACTGCCATCTGGAACTTAGAATACATAGCATCCAACTACGGCTTGCAGGCACAACAATGTAATTGTTTATCTCCGTATCAATTCATACTCCCCTTATAAAATTTTTTCGATCTCTTGATTGTAAATCAAACGCCAAAATAAGGAGCCAACTAGAACCTAGCGCAGGGAAACCCAGCGAAACAAAGCCGAATGGTTTTTGGTGAGCTTATCAAGTACCTATCACTTCTCTTCCATTAACCCTATCAAGTTACTCTCTGGATCCTTAATAAAACCTATCCACAGTTCGTGATCCGGCATCTGGGCAGCAATCTGTGGTTCCCTTTCTGCAATTGCACCCTTAGTTAAAACGGAATCATAAAACTCCACTATATTGGATACTTTAAAATAAGGAATAGAATTATTACCCGGCTCTCCTGCACCTTGTGGAGTAGTTAGCATTATTCTCGTTTCACCAGACTGGAGGAAAGCTAAATTTTCTACAGGTGAAAACAAAAACTCCAGACCTAAAATATCTCGATAAAATTCCAGTGCCAGTTGCACATTAGACATCGTTAAAGCCAGCTGTCCAAGCGATACTATTTTACTATCCATATGAGGTCTCCCTAAGATTTTGAATAATGATGAACCGCGCAGTGCAAAGCCCCCTCAGCTGCTTTACTAGATATGGCTAACAGGGAGCAGTAAATAGCAAACCAATGGCATTAGCCATACCATTTATTATCTCAGTTGTCACTCGTGCCTTATTAATCGAAATATCAACTAAAACAGCAAATATTATTGCAACAAATTCCAAATACCTATACCCCATGTAATAACCATATAAGATGGCATAAAACCAATCTTAGTCGTAGCTATATATAGCTGACGAGAATATATTAGCTCGGCACTCTATCGACTACTAGATTCCAGATAACACGCCAACTGACGCAGTTGTTAGATATTGCTTCAGGATCTCGCCTGTAATAATTCTCTCAGTGGCACCGGGAGTAATGATCGTGACTTTGCAGTGATATATTTTTCATGTTTTTGCCACAGAACTCCTAGAAAAATAATACCAAGACCTATTACCGTCAGTGAAACTGGAAATAACCAGCTATCTTCAAACACATCAAATGCCAAATGGCCAAGGTATGCACAACTGCCAAGCGCGCCAAAAACCACAAAAACCCGGCGCACCAACAAAACCCCGACACCTATCATTAACAAATTGATACAAAAATATATAAATTTTGACAACTCACTATCAGAGTTTTGGGAGGATAGCCCGCCCCAAAATGCAGCAGCTCCAAATATATAAATCCAAAAAGCATAATCCGCTTTCTGATAGGATCTTATATCCACCCAGAAAGCTAGCCCAATCATTAACAAACCAGTATATAGTGAAACTAATTTTCTCAGTTCCCACGTAGTATCGCCGCCTGAAATCATGGCTGTAATATCCATCGACATATACCAAAGCGTTACAGCGATAGGCATTATCAAAAAAGGATATTTATACTTCCACGCAATAATTACTCCAGCCGCCAGGGTGCCTAACTCCATATATAACCAGTTCCACTTTATATACCTGTGATAATCTCTATAAACGCTCTCATCGGGCCAGACACCCAGCCATTGTTGAAGTCCATATATTGCCAATGGGGTTAAGCACACTACAAATGTCGCACAAATACCTGCAGGAATTGCCAAATCACCAGCAGAAAAAACTTTGGTAATCTTTAAGCCTATAGCTGCATAGAGTACAGAGATAGAAAATATCCCTGCTCCACCAAACGATTCCCAGCCTAAATTCATGAACAAAGTCATAGCCCCGATTGCTATAAGCCCACCAAAATAATAAAGTACGTGGGTAAAAGTAAATCTCGGGACATCTTGGGATTGGGCAATAAAAAATTCTTGCAGAGCTTCTGCTTGCTGAGGCGATATTATATTTTTTTTCGCCGCCTCTTCTAATTGCTTCTTTGTAAACTGCATAAATTATCTCTGGAAGCGATTCCTATTGGTTTTACCCTTGAATTGACTGGTTAGGTCCGGATTTGTCTATAGCAGCAATCATGTCAAAAGAGCATCCATTACCAGAAATTTATGGATTTGGATATAAATATAAATCAAATCCAATCTAACTTGCAAGAAAACAACTGTAATTTATCGATTTTCAATACCTAAATCTAATACTTAAAGCAGCAATGAATTTTTAGGGCTTCTGCTTAAATTGATAAGCTAAGCAGGACTGGATGATCCAAAACACCCCTCGATAAATGGAAACGCAACTAAAGTATCTACCCAGATTCTAGAGCGCACCAGATTTACAATAATTGTTGCATCCTACTTACTCATCATATTCACAATGCTTCACAACAACCGCTTAAGGATACCTTGAACCTTCTGCGACCCACCTCAATCTAATTATTGCAGAATATCAAATCCAGATATCATTTTGTGCTGTGCGTTCTCCACCTTCATCACCGGTATTTTTTACTCCACGTGGCTCAATCATCAGTAACTTTACTTCCTCCTTGGCGTAAGGTTTATGCTCAACTCCCTTAGGCACAACAAACATTTCCCCTTCCGATAGTTCCACTTTTCCATCTCTAAAATCAATACGGAGATTTCCTTCTAAAACAATAAAGGCTTCATCAGTGTCTTTATGATCATGCCAAATAAAATCACCCTTTAGCTTTGCAATTTTAAATTGATAGTCATTTATTTCAGCAATGACTTTCGGCATCCACTGTTCATCAAACAGCGAAAATTTCTCTTTTAAATTTAATGCCTGATATTTCATATTATTATCAATACCTTATAACAGCTGCAGATTTTATGATTGATTTCTAGTGGCCTAAAAGGCAGCAACATTCAATACTGTCTAGTACACCCTGGGGCCCTGACGGAACGAAAAATACCAGATGGCTGGCGAATCCAGTGGCCCATTCCATTTACCCAGTTCAAATGTCCAGAATAGATGGCTAAGCCTATTTATACCACAAATGCCGTCAAGGCCACACACCTATGGTCTGTAAGCCCATTAAGGATGGCTTCACCAACCAGAACTGCTTACTGAAATACCCTAGGGCCTGTTAACACTAATTAGCCGGTCAGCGATCAATGAAAAGTTGATGAAGAACTTAAAAACGACATCCAACTTATCAAATCGACTAAATATTCTTCGGAAACCTTTCAAGCGGCGAAACAGACGCTCTACTTCATTT
>NZ_JBFLAB010000072.1:0-14137 GCF_040742695.1 Microbulbifer discodermiae
ACCCTGCTGAAGCGAGGTGCTGCGAATCCAGCTTTCCAGGATTGCTGCATCATGAGCGGTAATTGTAAAAACGTCCGGAGTATCCATGGGGCAAGTATACATGAAATCAAATCACGTAACCTTATTTTCCGCATAGCCCACTAGCCCTCTTTGTGGAAGGACTTGTGCCCGTGTTCTCCCCCGGCCTTCCAACCCGGCTTGCGCAAGGCGTAAATCAGCAGCGGCAGGGCCGTAAACACCACCGCACCGCCGGCCACCAGGGCCACATACATGGCCGGGCTGCCCACCGGCAACTGGTCCGGTGGAAAGAAGGACACCACGAAGGCAAAGGCCACCGCCAAAAAGCCGATTCCGGCCACCAGCCATAAACCCATCTTGCCGCCGGGAATACTAAAACTGCGCGGCAGGTCCGGCTGGGTGCTGCGCAGGCGGATGACCGCCGCATAGAGCAGCAGGTACATAATGATGTAGAGGGTGACAGTCATGGCCGAGATAAGGAAGAAGGCAGTACTGACATCCTTTATCACGAAATAGATGGACGAGATCAGGGTCACAATCAGGCCCTGGACCAGCAGAATATTTCGCTGCATACCCTTGGCATTGGTGCGCTGCAGCCAGGGGGGCAGCATGCCGTCCTGGGCGGTGGCCAGCAGGCCGCGGCTGGGCCCGGCGAGCCACGCCAGGGCGCCCCCGACAGCGCCGTAGCAAACCAGTATCGATATCAGGTTCACCGGCCAGCCGATACCCATCAGCTGTTGGAAAGCCCGTTCGAAGGTGACAAACAGGCCGCTCTGCAGGGTGATATCGCTGTAGGGCAGTATCGCCGCCAGGGC
This sequence comes from Microbulbifer discodermiae, assembly GCF_040742695.1. NCBI lineage: Bacteria > Pseudomonadati > Pseudomonadota > Gammaproteobacteria > Cellvibrionales > Microbulbiferaceae > Microbulbifer > Microbulbifer discodermiae. The sequence continues at coordinate 834 of NZ_JBFLAB010000072.1, forward strand.
CAGGGCTCCGAGGGTGAAAATAGCGAAGGACAGTAGCGCCGCCAGTAAAATAGCCAGCGGATAGTCCCGCTTGGGATTGCGCATCTCCGCCGCGTGCGTACCCTGGGCCTCCACCCCGGCGAAGTTCAATAGTATTCCACCAAGAAAAGCCAGAGAGCCCAGCCCGGCCACATGGGGAAACCAGCGGGGGTGGTTTTTACCGCCCGCTTCCGTCACCGTCACCGCCGGGTCCGTGGTGGTCTCCCAGCCGATGGCGTTACCATCCATCGCCCACCAGACCGCCAGCAGCATCAATATAACCCCGGGAACCAGTGTGCCCAGCAGAAAGCCCATCTTGGTCACCTTGGCCAGAAAGTCGGTGCCACTCAGAGCCACCAGTGTGGCGACCCAGTACAGGATGATGCAGAAGAGGCCCACAAAGGTATTACTTTCCGCCAGGTTGGGCAGGCCTATGGCATAGGCAATAGCGGCGGCGGCAAAACTGAGGCCGGTGGGATACCAGACCACATTCTGTATCCACTGCAGCCAGATGGAGACAAAGCCCCACTTGGGACTAAAAGCCTCGCCCATCCAGGTGTAGACACCGCCGGTGCGGTCGGCAAAGGCGCCACCCAGCTCAGCGGCCACCAGCCCGGCTGGAATCAAAAAGAGAAAGGTGGCGAAGCCTATATAGAAGAACATGGTGAGTTCTTCCTGCGCCATCATCGGCAAACCGCGCAAACTGGTCACCACTGTGGCGGCGGTCATAAAGCCCAGTGTGGCAGCGGTCAGGGTTTTGGTTCCGGGGCCGGATACTTTCGCGGCCTGCGCTTTGTCAGTCACATCAGTCCTCCTTGACGTCTTAGTAAGCAAGGCGTCTCCAGCCTTTTTTTGTGGAATTCGGGCTTATGGCACAAGTCCCCTAAGTTTTCATGACAAGTCAAGCACAATTATCCGGAATTGCGAATGCGCCACTTGCGAGGCATGTCACGATTGGTTGCGGTTCACGGGGATTTGGAGAGGCGGCCGCTGCCAGGTTTGCCCTGCCCCGCTGACTGACAGAGGCTACCTATTCAGCCTGAAGAGAGGGAAATTGGGGATACAGGTCAGACGGCACCTTTCAGAAGTTATCCTGGTCGGGGCATAGACCTCCAGGGTGTGGTATTGCCATATGCTGCTGCAATCACTCCCGAATATTGAGGATATTATCGGCGAGAATTGTCATGGTGCTCCGGCCCAAAAGCCGACACAGGATCACCTTCAGAGAATTAATGGATTCTGCAACTAGCATCATCGGACAGGTAACACAGTGAAAATTTGCTTTTGCTTGTCGGAAATAAAAATTTCAACCCGTCTGATACCAAAGCCGAAGAAAGGAAAACCCCGAAAATATTCAAAACCTTCTGAAGGTTACCCATTTCACAATCCCAGTCTTTCCCTATTGTAAAAAATAAAAGTGGAAAAACTATAAACTGAATATTCCTTTTTCAAATCCCAGGCAAGAATATTTAATTCCAGAAAACTTCTAACTTGCCTATTTTCCTTTACTAAAAAGGAAATCTATCATTGTTTCAATTACCAGGAAAGCAAAAATTATCGACAGCTGATCTATCCGACTATTTACTTGCAGGCAATTATTATTCCGCAGGTTTTCTGACTGATTTATTGAGCGACCTGAATAATTCCTGCTCGACCAACACGGCTTTGTGAACAATTCCCTTGAAAGAAAAAAAAGTCCGACCTATAAAGGGCGCGCATTGATTGAATCTACTTCAATGCTGAAATACAACCTTAACCACACATTTATCAAGGGAATAATACTATGAATAAAATATTACTAAACGCTTTAGCGGTATTTGCCGCATTATTTGCCAGCTTTAGCTATGCAAACTGCACTTTGGTTGACAGGACAGTCAATCTGCAAGCCGCCTATCCTTTCGTTATTGCCCCCACTACGTTAAACATAAAAGAAGCTCAAGGGACTTGTAATTCCATGCAAGCAGATACCACTCATGGACTTCTTAAGAACTCTGTGGCAGGGCTACCTTTACGATGTGTGCCGGTTGAATTCGCTGACGTGTCAATTCTGTTCGAAGACAACGACGGCAATGTAATTGTAGATACGCTTCCCAACGCAATCGCTACTGCGGCAGCCTGTAGGTAGGCAAACTTTGGTAGTTCAGTCCTGTACTGAACTACCCTGTCTAATTGGATTCTATCCATTTAAATTCCAGCAAATCAGGAGATTGCCTTCTCCTTCAGTAGTTCCATAGTGGGAAGTTTAGCGAAGCTTCCTTGCGGCACTCACTCAATTAGTGAGTGCTGGTCAATGGACTAAGCCAAAGGTTTAGGATTCGCTGGGACTGTTTACTTTCCTTCACCGACCACTGCAAAAAGGCATTATCTGATTTTACTGGTTACCAGTCTGCCCCATATTCAAACGATTGATCCGGCTGCCAGTAGATTTATAAAAAGCCACTTCTTGCGCCTCTCCAATCTGATTTGAGAGTGTCGGAATAAACACGCTAAGACGACACGCCCTCTTCCCACAGAAGCTCCCCAGGGCCTGGCAGTGGGACAAAACTGTGAAAACTATCCCGCAGAATCCGCAATGAAATAAAAGAGTGTTATTTTGCGCCTGTCTGGTCAGGACGCCACTATCGCGTCCCACTCCAGTCCCCCTGATCGATTACACTTATGGCCGCAGGGAAGACATAAGAGCGCGTCTATGAATAGGCAGGGTAGCAAATCAGCTATGCCAAGGAGCCACTGTCTACTGCTGGTCTTCTTTTTGCTGTTGACTGGCTGCAACAAAGGAACTGGTGGCAAGGGCGACAGCACTGAACCCACTTCTTACAACCGGGACCCTGACGTCACCTCAAGGGTGGCCTCGGTAGATACTTCCGGTCCGCAACAACTACCGGGAAACCAGCATAAAGGGGCCGAGGCGCGCAAACCAACTTACGTTGGCTCAGACGCGTGTATTGGCTGTCATCGCAGCCAGTACGCCGCCTGGAAAAATTCACATCACGATCTGGCCATGCAGACAGCCGACGCCAATTCGGTGCTGGGAAATTTCGAGCAGGCGGAGTTCGATTACTTCGGCACCCTGTCGAGGTTCTACAAAAAGGGAGAAAAATTCTACGTAGATACCGACGGGCCGACTGGAGAATTGCGGGAATACCCCATCGCCTATACCTTCGGAGTCAGTCCCCTGCAACAGTATTTGATCGAGTTTCCCGGAGGCCGCCTCCAGGCTTTGAGCATCGCCTGGGATAGCAGAGACAAATCGGAGGGCGGTCAGCGTTGGTTTCACCTATACCCGGAAGAGCCGGTGAGACACGGGGACCAGTTGCATTGGACCGGTGTCAACCAGAATTGGAATTTCATGTGCGCAGACTGCCATTCCACCAATCTGCACAAAAACTATGATCTGGCAACGGATAGCTACTCCACCAGCTGGTCGGATATAAACGTAGGCTGCGAGGCCTGCCACGGCCCCGGCTCCAAGCACATCCAGTGGGCAAAGCAGCTAGGCGCGGACAACATCGATAATGGCCTGACCATAAGGTATCTCGGGCGCAAGAGCAGCGACTGGACCATGGACTGGGACACTGGCATAGCCCGGCGGACATCGAGCCATAAATCCCGCCTGGAACTCGGTGTCTGCGGTCAATGCCACTCCCGCAGGTCCACCAGCTTTCCCGGCCGCAAACCCGACCAACCCCTGTTGGACTATTTCAACCTGGCACTGCTGCGGGAACCCCTCTATCACGCCGACGGGCAGATCAAAGGCGAAGTCTTTGTTTATGGTTCCTTTGTGCAAAGCCGGATGCACGCCGCTGGTGTCACCTGTGGCGACTGCCACAAACCCCACAACCTGCAACTCCGCGCTTCCGGCAATGATCTCTGCGCGGGATGCCATATGCCGGCCAGATTCGATACCGCGGAACACCATTTGCACGCCACGGACAGCCCCGGTGCCCAATGTATCAATTGTCACATGCCGGCCCGGACTTATATGCAGGTGGATGCGCGGCGCGACCACAGCTTTCGCATACCGCGGCCGGATCTGGCCAAAGCCCTGGGCACTCCGGACGTCTGCACCGGCTGTCACCGGGGTGAAACCAGCGAATGGGCAGCCTCTATTTTGGCGGATAGATTCGGCCCGCCAGAGGAGCAACACTTCGGCGCGGCCCTTTACGCCGGGCGCAAAGGACTACCGGGCGCGGAAGCCCAATTGCTGCGCCTTATCACCGATGAATCGCAACCGGCTATTGCGCGGGCGACCGCAGTGACTATGCTGCCCCGCTACCTTTCTCCAAAATCTGCGCCGATACTGCAGGCCATTGCCCAGGGGGATAACGCTCTGCTCAACCTGGGCCTGGCTCAGGCACTCGAAATGGTGCCGGGAAATATCAGGCCGGCTTTCGCCATTCCCCTGCTCTACGACAACAGCCGGGTGGTGGCGGCCCTATCGGCCAACAGCCTGGTTGGCGCGCCACTGGAAACTTATCCCCGCGATATTCGCCAGCAGTTCGATTTAGCTCTGAACCACTACCGCATTTCGGAAACCTTTAATGCCGACCGCCCTGAATCCCTGACCAATCTGGCCACCATGCACTGGCAAGAGGGCAATACACAACTGGCGGAAACTATGTTCAAACGGGCACTGGCCAAAGCACCCTACTATACCCCCGCCTATATTAACCTGGCGGACCTCTACCGGGTTTCCAACCGAGAAAAGGAGGCGGAGGCACTGCTGCGCCGCGGATTGCAACAGGTCACCAATCCGGAGCCGGTCCAGCATTCGCTGGGACTCTGCCTGGTCCGGCAGCAGAGAAGTCACGAGGCAATGGAATATTTACGCAAGGCCGCAGAGGGAACCGACACATCCAGCCGCTATATTTATGTTTACGCCATCGCCCTGAACTCCGAGGGGCGGACCGACTCGGCCCTGGCGGTACTGGAACGGGGCCTGCAACGCTTCCCCAACGACGGCGGTATTATCCGCGCACTGGCCAGCCTCTACCACCAGTCCGGCAATGACAAAAAAGCGCAGCACTATGAGGCGCTGTTGAATCCCAGTGGCTGAATTGACGTCAACAGGCCCTAGCAGGTTGTTGCAAAAGGCATCCTGCCTTTTGCAACACATGAAAAGCGAAAAATGGGATTTTCACTTTTCTCCCAAAATCAACGATTTAGGTGTCGCCGATTTTGCCGGAACATCCATATTCCGGTACCAGGCGTCGAAATTCTTCGAATTTCAACCGCCTGCTAGTTGCAGGGGTTATTAAAAACTGCGTTGCAGCGAAGCGCCAAAAAAATTCACCGAATAATTCTGATAGGTGCCCTGCAACCGTGGATTAAAAGGCGGGCGCCCGGTCTGGTCGATATCCGTATCACCAAACCATAGCAATGTGTAGCCGAGGTCGAGGCGCAAGCCATAGCAGAGTTCCTTTTGACCACCGATACCCAAGCGCCAGGCCGCGTCCGTCACCAGATCCGCGGTGCGGTTCTCGGTGTTGACCATACCGCTATCGTAGGCAATTCCCGCAGACAGTGACCAGTCCTGCAGGGTGCCACTATCAAATTTGTGGCGGATTCCAATGGCGCCATGCCAGGTATCTTTGTAGTTTCGGTTGAGAGTAACGCTAACCTGAGCTGGATTGTCGATTTCGAGTCCGAAATAGCCAAATTCTGACCAGTGCTGCCAATTCAGGTTGGCGTACACAGTGGCTGTTGGGGAAAGGCGCTGCTGAACACTGGCGGTGAGCGTTTGCGGAACATCCACATTGATCCGCAAATTGCGGCCATTGAACTGCTCTGCCAATGGCCCGAACAGGGGACCGAAATTCTTTAACTGCAGCTGGTAGTTGAAATCCCAGGAGATGGTTGAGGTGTATGTCATTCCCAAAACCATGTCACTGCTCGGCTTGTAGATAACCCCCAGGCTACCGCCGGGAGACACCTGTGTGTCGTCATACCTAAGACTGGCGTCTCCCGGAATGATGCCCGCCCGTGGCGACGACTCAAAGCGGTAATAACCGGTTGCAAGGATAAACCCCAGCCCCAGGGAAACCTTGTCACTGGCACGCCAGCTTAGAGAGGGCATGATATTGCCGCTCAGCAGGTCCACTTTGCGTACGAATCGCCGTCCCTTCCACTGACTGTCATAGGCCACCGATCCACCGAAATTGCCACTGACACTAAACCCCCAGCCAAAATTCTCATTCAAGCGACCCGCCGCAAAGAAGCCACCGCCGGGAAACCACTCGATGGCGTTGCCGCCATCATTGCCCGGCACATTGCTCTCGCCGCCGTCACTGAAATCCAAATGGCCGTAGAGCAGTTGTCCCGCCGCCATTATCTCGGTGGATTCCCGCCAGACAGTACCGGCGGGATTGGTGAAGGCGGTGGAGGCGTCCTCCGGCATAGCCGCCCAACCCGCTCCCGCAGTGCCCAGTGTCGGTGTGCCCACCTCCCAAAACAACAGTCCCCCGGCATAAGCAGGCTGGCTCGCAGTGAGCGTTGAGGCCAGGGCCGCATAGATCAACAGCTTGCACGTCCCTGAGCCCAATTCAGCCCCATTACTCATCGTCAGGTCCCTCTGCTCCAGGCGCCCAGCATTCTGTCAAGGTGTGATCAAAATTCACTAGAGATAGGATCAGCGCTAGTGCTGACAGGCTTTTACGTCGGCTTGGCGTTGTTTTTCCTATATTCCAGCCGGGTAAAATCCAGCGGAAAATTAAGGAAACGGGTATACGCCTGCACAATCCTGCCAACCAATATTCAGTAAAGACTGATACTCTGCTTGGTGGCCTTGACTTCCGTTTTTTGGCGTCGATTATTTTGCTTATTCCCCCGGCAACTAAAATAAGTTATCGGGGGAATGGGGCACAAGGGTATGCCGCTGCAGGACAGAGGCCGGCACAAGCCCACGGAAAGCCATCGATTGCGCGTCGCAGCGCAGGTTTCCATGGGCAGGAATCCGATGGATAAAAGGTTATCCGAGAAGGTGGCGGGCGATAATCAAACGCTGGATTTCGCTGGTTCCCTCGTAGATGGTGGTAATACGCGCGTCCCGGGCCATACGCTCCAGCGGATAATCCCGCGTGTACCCCGCCCCACCATGCATTTGTAAAGCGGTGTAACACGCCTCATTGGCCTTTTCCGTTGCGAACAGCTTTGCCATCGAGGCGGCGGGGCCAAAAGGCAGGCCGGCATCCTTTTGCCAGGCGGCCTGTAACAGCAGCAATCGCGCCGCTTCCATTTCAGTATATTTATCCGCCAACTGCCACTGCAGCCCCTGGAACCGCGCCAATGGTTGCCCAAATTGCTCGCGCTCCTGAATATAGGCGCGCGCCTGATCCAGTGCCTCCAGGCCGAGGCCCAACGCCAGCGAACCAATACCGATGCGCCCACCCGCCAGTTCTCCGGCGGCGATACGAAAACCGCGGTTCTCCTCCCCCATCAGGTTGGCGAGAGGGATACGGCAATTGTCGAATACAACCTCGTTGGTGACAGAGGCCTTCTGGCCCATTTTTTCCTCCGCCTTGCCGATGATCAGGCCGGGTGTACCCGCCTCCACCAGAAAACAGGAGATGCCTTTGCCTTTTGGCGCTTCGGGATCGGTCACCGCCCAAACCACGAACACTCCGGCGAATTCAGCACTTGAGATATAGAGCTTGCTGCCATTGAGGATATAGCTATCGCCCTCCCTGACCGCTCGTGTGCGCATGGCGGCCGCGTCGGAGCCGGACGTGGATTCCGTAAGGCAGAAGGAACCGGCAGCATATTCACCACTACAGATTTTTGGCAGATATTTTTCTTTTTGCGCCTCACTGCCCACCGCCTGGATCACCTCGGCAACCATATTGGTCACAGAAGTGGTGGTGGCGGTGGAGGCGCAGCCACGGGCAAGAGCTGCAATCGCCAGGCTGAAGGCCACAGTGCCAGCGCCGGTGCCGCCGTACTCGGGGTCGATATTGATACCCATAAAGCCCAGTTCAGCCAAAGCTTTGAGTTTCTGCAGCAGCAGTTCGCGGTTCCCGCTTTTATCCAACTCTGCGGCTATCGGCTTCAATTCGCTGTCGGCAAATTGATGGGCCGCCTCGGCAATCATCTGTTGTTCTTCGGTCAGTGCGAAATTCATAGGCTACCTATGCTATTTATGTGTAGAGTCCGGCGGCGCCATGGCTCCGCCCCAAGACATCCTACCCAACAGGCCGCGCAATGCGCCCCGCTGGATTCCGACGCCGAGCAGGATCAACACCAGACCCACAACCGTGGCCGGGTGAATCTTCTCCCCCACCAGCAGTGCAACCAGCACCAGTGACAGCGGCGGCGAGAGGTAAATCAAATTGCTGATGCGGGCGGTGTTGCCGCAGGCCATCAACGCGGCCTGCCACAGCAGAAAGGCGATACCCATTTCAAACAGGCCCACATAAACTGCCCCCATCCAGCCGGCCAGGGGCGGCCACTGCCAGTCTCCCCGTAACAGGATCACCAGGGCAAGCCAGGGCAAACCGCACAGGAAAGTCAATAACAGGTTGACCGCCGGGCTGCCTCCGATACGGGTGCTGAGTAGCCAATAGCAGCACCAGATAAGCGTACTGAGTAACGCCAGTCCCACACCGGGCAGATTGTCCAGTTGAAATCCGTGCAGACTGCCGCCGCTAGCAATGACCAGGACACCCCCATAACAGACCAGAGCCGCAAACAGGTCCCGCCGTCGCACTCGCTGTTTAAGTAGCGGTACCGACAGCAGTGCCAGCAATACGCCCCATGTATAGTTCAGAGACAGTGCCTGCTGCGCGGGCAGCATATCGTAAGCGTGAAACAGCACCAGATAGTAGAGAAACGGATTGCAAAATCCCAGCGCCATATACAGCCGACAGTGTTTGCGCCACGAGGCCCCCAGAGTGCGCCACTCTTTCTGCCATGTGACCACCAGCCCCAGCAGCAGAGTGGAGACAAGCGCAGCGATGGTCACCAGCTGCAGCGGTGACACAAACTGCAGTGACAGCTTGAAGGCACTGGCCACTGTGGACCAGCACAGCACTGCGGCCAGCGCCAGTAGATAGGCGCGGCGGTTGTTGACGGCAGAAGAATTCTTCATCGCTTTGAGATGTCTCCCACAGCAGAAACCCGCTTGGCGAGGGCAATCAGGAAACTATGCCGGCCATCCCCCTGTTAGCCCGGCAAACAAACTGGTTACGAAATCATTGCGACACAGGCCGGCATGAGGCAAATGGCCATAGGGTCCGCGCTTAAGAGGAGCGCTTGCTGGATCTTGCATCGCCCTCGGGGTCCGGCACCGCCACGGCGGTATCCGTCTTGACCTCTTCGATCACTACATAGGTATGGGTCTCCCGCACCCCTGGAATCGAAGCCAGTTTCTCGCCCAGGAAACGGCGGTAGCCGAGCATGTCCTTGATGCGGATTTTCACCAGGTAGTCGAAGCCGCCGGCAACCATATGGCACTCCTGGACCTCCTCCAGGCCCGAGACATGCCTGTTGAAGGCCTCCAGCGCTTCGGTGGCCGTATCCGTCAGTGTCACCTGAATGTATACCACCAGACCGGCATGGACTTTCAGCGGGTCCAGCAAAGCCACATAATCCCGGATAAAGCCTTCCCGCTCGAGGCGCTTGACCCTTTCCAAGCAGGGAGTCGGACTGAGGTTGACCCGGCGCGCCAGCTCCACATTGGGCAGGCGGCCGTGCCGCTGCAGGATACTGAGTATTTGACGGTCTATTCTATCCAGGTCTTCCAACTGTCGAGACATGACAACATACCCTACTGGTTATCAGCTAAATAGGCGTGATATTTAACCACATTTGCCGCCAATATGGCGATTAATTCTGAACAAAATGCCACATAATCCGATTTTTATTCTGGTCGTACTAACTGATATTTGGGAGTGATCATGTCCACAAACTTCGCCGGAGAACTGCACCGCGCGCGCCAGCAGGCCCGCCAGTATCTGCACGCCGACGAAAACCAGTGTGTTAGCGAACTGTTGTCGGCCCCGCGCCCCAGTGACCAATCGCGCCAGAAAATTCTCGATACCTCCCGCGCCCTGGTGGCCGAGTCCCGCAAACACAGGAGCAAGCGCGGCACATTGGATGCCTTCCTGCAGCAATTCGGCCTATCCAATAAGGAAGGTGTGGCGCTCATGTGCCTGGCGGAATCCCTGCTGCGGGTTCCGGACGCTCATACTGCCGACAAACTGATCGCGGAAAAAGTCCATTCCGGCAACTGGTCCAGCCATCGTGGCCAGTCCGATTCCCTGTTTGTGAACGCGTCCACCTGGGGGTTGATGCTGACCGGCAATATCGTCGAGCTGGACCCGGATATCACCGAAAAACCCTCCCACTGGGTAAAGCGTCTGGTCAGCCGCATGGGTGAACCCATGGTACGCACCTCAATGATGCAGGCCATGAAGATCATGGGCGGTCAATATGTGCTGGGAAGATCCATCGCAGAGGCGCTGAAACGCGGCCCGGCGGAAAACCTGCCTGGCACGCGCTTTTCCTTCGATATGCTGGGGGAAGGTGCCCGTACCATGGCGGACGCCCAACGCTATTTCGACGCCTACATGGCGGCAATTGAAGCCATCGGTACGGATAACAGCAAGCGCGACGTAGTGGAGGCCAACGGAATCTCCATCAAACTCTCCGCCCTACACCCCCGCTACACTGCCCTGCAGCGCGAGCGGGTGATGACCGAGCTGCTGCCCCAAGTAAAGGCGCTTTGCCTGGCCGCCGCTGAACACGGTATGGGACTCAATATCGACGCCGAGGAAGCGGACCGCCTGGATATCTCTCTGGACATCTTCGAAGCACTGGCCCGCGCCCCGGAGCTTGCGGCCTGGCAGGGACTCGGATTCGTCCTGCAGGCCTACCAGAAGCGCGCTCCGCATGTGGCGGACTGGCTCATCGCCCTGGGTCGCGACACGGGGCGCAAGCTGATGGTACGCCTGGTCAAAGGTGCCTACTGGGACAGCGAAATCAAGCATGCGCAGCAGCTGGGACTGCCCGATTACCCGGTATATACACGCAAGTGCCATACGGACCTGTCTTACCAGGTATGTGCAAAGAAGCTGCTCGACGCGAGCGATGCCATCTATGCCCAGTTCGCCACCCACAACGCCTATACCGTAGGCCAGATACTGGAGCTGGCCGGCGACCGCGACGACTACGAATTCCAGCGCCTGCACGGCATGGGCCATCTGCTCTACGCCCAGGTGGAGGCAGTGCACGGTAAGCCGGTGCCGGTGCGTGTCTATGCTCCGGTCGGGGCGCACAAGGACCTGCTGCCCTACCTGGTGCGCCGCCTGCTGGAGAACGGCGCCAACAGTTCCTTCGTCAATCGCTTTATGGACGAAAAAACCCCGATTGATACGCTGGTGCAGGACACCATCGAACTGAGCGAGAATTGCAAGCCCTATCGCCATCCACAGATTCCCCTGCCCGCAGACATCTACCTGGGCCACGAAATGCTGCCGCGCAGCAATTCCCGCGGAATTGAGCTGACAGACCCCCTGGCAGCGGAACCACTGCTGCAGGTGGTCAACGACATCCGCGGTAAACAGTTCAGGGGCGGCCCCATCATCAAAGGCGCCATGGGGGAAACCACAGAACCAGTCTACAGTCCCGCTACCGGCGAATTGGTGGGGTATACCGCCGACGCGGACAAACACCAGATCGAAACCGCCTATGCCGCCGCCGTTGAGGCCCAGATCGCCTGGGATCGTATGGGCGGCATGGCCCGTGCGGAGATTCTCGATCGCGTCGCCGAGCTGTATGAAAAGCACATGGATGATCTGGTGGCGCTGGTCTGCGCTGAAGCCGGCCGCACTTTAAATGACGGTGTGTCGGAAGTGCGGGAAGCGGTGGACTTCTGCCGTTATTACGCCAACGGCGCCCGGCGTCATTTTGACGCGCCACAGGACCTGCCCGGTCCCACCGGCGAGAGCAACCAGCTCTACCTGACCGGACGCGGGGTATTTGTGGCAATCAGCCCCTGGAACTTTCCCCTGGCCATTTTTACCGGCCAGGTGGTGGCGGCACTGGCGGCGGGCAATGCGGTGCTGGCCAAGCCCGCGGAGCAGACCCCGCTAATCGCCGCCCGGGCCGTGCAACTGATGTTGCAAGCGGGGGTACCGGAGGAAGTTCTTCACCTGATCACCGGCACTGGTGCTGCGGTGGGACCACTGCTGATCGGCGACCCGCGCCTGGGTGGCGTCGCCTTTACCGGCTCCACCGAAACCGCCCGTCTGATCAACCGGCAGTTGGCAGATAAAGAGGGCCCCATCATCCCGCTGATTGCCGAAACCGGTGGCCAGAATGTGATGATCGTGGATTCCACCGCCCTGCCGGAACAGGTGGTCGACGATGTGATTCAATCCGCTTTCCTCAGCGCCGGCCAGCGCTGTTCAGCGCTGCGAATTCTGTGTGTCCAGGACGTGATTGCGGACAGTCTGCTGACAATGCTAAAAGGCGCCTGCGAAGAGCTTTTCCTGGGCGACCCCTCCAAACTGGAAACCGATATCGGCCCGGTCATCGACGACAAGGCCCTGGCTATGTTGGAGGCCCACAGCGAGCGCATGCAGAAAGAAGCCAGTGTCCTGTTCGCCTACGACCCAAAGAAAAAACCCGCAAGTGGCTCATTCTTTGGCCCGCTAGTGGTGGAAATCGAGGATTTCTCGTTGCTAAAGCGGGAGGTGTTTGGCCCCATTTTGCATGTGGTGCGCTTCAAAGGCAGCGAATTGGAAAATGTGATTCGGCAGATCAATGCCACCGGCTACGGTTTGACGTTTGGACTACACTCCCGCATCGAGGGGCGCGCCAGCGCCATATTCAAGCGGGTCAAGGTGGGCAACTGCTACGTAAACCGGGATATGGTCGGCGCTGTCGTCGGGGTAAACCCCTTTGGGGGCCAGGGTTTGTCCGGCACCGGACCCAAGGCCGGAGGACCGCACTACCTGTTCCGCTTCGCCGAGGAAAAAACCAAAACCATCAACAGAGTGGCCACTGGTGGCAACACACAACTGTTCACTTTAGGGCAGTAGCCTCTTAACCGCCACCCCGGCTACCGGGGCGGCGGCGTTTTGACAACCGGTGTTTTCTAGTTCTGTCATTGAAAAAGCTCATACACGTGAGCTCGACAACCAATTACTGTAAGCGTCCGGGCATCACACCTTGTCAGCAGGAACCCAGTTATGGGGCAGCAGCTCGCCGATAGCACTGGCGCGATGCATCGGTAATCGCTGCATCACATCTTTCAGATACGCAAAGGGATCATGACCATTCAGCTTGGC
>NZ_JBFLAB010000073.1:0-13108 GCF_040742695.1 Microbulbifer discodermiae
AAATGAAGTAGAGCGTCTGTTTCGCCGCTTGAAAGGTTTCCGAAGAATATTTAGTCGATTTGATAAGTTGGATGTCGTTTTTAAGTTCTTCATCAACTTTTCATTGATCGCTGACCGGCTAATTAGTGTTAACAGGCCCTAGCTAACCGAGGGGGTCCATTTTGGGAAATTCTCTGGAAGAGACTATCGAAATCCACTATAAGTCAAAGTGTTATCGAAGAGATACGCTGGGCAGAACCAGCACCAACCACCAAGATTAAGGCAAGCATCACGACCTTGGATAAGTTAATCGCAACAAGAGACAATCCTTTTATACATGAGTCTGCGCTAATAAAGCTCGCTCTTAGCTTGATTTATGAACTTCAGACTAAAGAAACATTTCAGTCAATATCTCCATCCCAAATAGTAATTAAAAAGAAACTGCTGAGAGATCAGTGGTCAAAACTATGGAAGCCGAACCAAAGGTTGGAAATCAAGGAAATTAAGGGCTCCTCATGTAATGACCCGCGATTCGCCCTTCCAAATTGGTTAAACAATACAAATGACGCAAAAGTTATTTATAGTATTGGGTCCATACTTAGATCAGCAGCAGTAGGAGTAGCAGACTTCACAGGTAACCGCTGGAAACCAATAAAAGTACAAAACTATAAAGGACTACGTACAGGCTGGTATAAACGGCGAATAGGGATGATGCACGCCCCAGAGGCATTGGTCGGGGAATTCGCCACTCTATCAAGCTGGTCAGCGGAGCTTTTAATGAAGTGCCTACAATGGCCTGGTTTTGAGTCTACCTATTTATCCTATAAAGACATCGCCGCAATTGACTCTATAGAGGGATTTGAAGAAATTCTGAAAGAGAGGAAAAAATTTCTTGATCGCTGGTATTGCGAAGCGGTAGACACGCCAGCATTGATCACTCGCGTGGAGCGCCCTAAGGAAAAGAACCCAAAAGGCTTCCGTTTGGTGTCGGTTCAGCAACTATTACCGCGAACAAGCGACTTTAGCAAAGCAGACCCAAAACTCGACACTCCTGCATTACGCGCTGCGAATAGAGATCATTTATCTCGCGTTTGCCAACTCACCTACAAGACTCTGAAAGCAAGCTTAGCCGCAGAAAATAAGCTTGAATATCCCGGAGCCGATTTAATCGTTTTTCCTGAGCTAGCAGTCCATCCTGATGATCAAGACTTAATCAAGCAGCTTGCTGACAAAACCAGGGCAATCATTTTTGCTGGAATGGGGTTCCAGGACCATGAGGGCAAGCTAATAAATGTAGCTAGGTGGTTTATCCCTGACTATCGCGATACTGGGAGACAGTGGGTAATCCGTGATCAAGGCAAGCAAAACCCGATGAAAGAAGAGACCCCCCTGGGAGTCAAAGCCCATAGGCCATGCCAACATATAATTGAAGTGCAGGGAGATAGCGAAGGGCCGTTTTATATTAGCGGAGCCATCTGTTACGACGCAACAGACTTGAAACTGGCGTCTGATCTTACTGACAAAACGGACCTGTTCATTATTTCCGCACACAATAAAGATGTTCGCACATTTGACACCATGGCCTCGGCGCTTAACTACCATATGTATCAACACATTATGGTGGTAAACAAGGGAGAATTTGGAGGCTCAACGATACAAGCACCCTACCGGGAACAATATGATCGGCTCATATCTCACTCTCATGGAACAGATCAGATTTCAATAAATGTCGCAGACATAGACTTAGCTGCGTTTAAAAGGAAATCTAAATCTTATAAAGCGGTTAAGACCAAACCTGCAGGCATTAGTGCATAGCTACCTATTAAAGTTGTCAAAGGGCGGAACTGCCGCTTCTTGTGTAGATCCACTAGCAGGTTGCTGAAAAATCCCTCCCTGGCTTGCCTCAACAGGCTGCTAGGACATGGAAGATCTCAATGAAAGTTTTTTGCAGGAGAGCCTAATAGCTTTAGAAATTACCGAAAGTTAACCAGTGAATCCCGATTCAAGTCTCTAATACTTTTAGCTCCCGTCAGGGTCATTGCGACACGCATCTCGTGCTTGTATAAGTCGAGCAGTTTTTCAACGCCGATTTGGCCCTGTGCAGCCAATGCATAGAGATAAGAGCGTCCTAGCAGAGTACAGTCCGCGCCCAGTGCAAGCATGCGAACCACGTCCAGGCCGCTTCTGATGCCCGAGTCGACAAAGAGCTTGAGATCGCCTTTGACTGCATCGGCGATACTGGGAAATGCCTTTGCCGTGGAGAGAACGCCGTCGAGCTGGCGACCACCATGATTGGATACCACAATACCATCTGCGCCAAAAGACACCGCATCTTTGGCATCCTGCTTATCCAGAATGCCTTTAATTATCATCGGGCCATCCCAGAATTCACGAATCCACTCCAGATCTTTCCAGGAAATTGAAGGATCGAAGTTTTCCTCAATCCACCCTACATAATCTTCCAGACTGGTAGGTTCCCCACGATAGGTAGAGATATTACCCAGGTCGTGCGGTTTACCAAGCAAACCTACATCCAATGCCCAGCTGGGGTGGCGCATGGCTTGGAACACTCGACGTGCACCCGCATTGGGTCCACTCATACCCGAGTGCATGTCGCGATAACGGGCACCCGGCACAGGCATATCAACGGTAAATACTAAAGTGGTAACGCCGGCTTTTTTCGCGCGCTCTAACACATTTCTCATAAAACCCCGGTCTTTGAGAACGTACAACTGAAACCACATTGGACGCTTGAGATTGGGGGCAACTTCCTCTATCGGGCAGACTGAAACCGTAGACATAGTAAATGGAATGCCTTTATTCTCCGCACCCTTTGCCGCCTGCACCTCACCTCTGCGCGCATACATGCCCGTTAAGCCAACCGGCGCAAGTGCGATTGGCATAGCAAATTTTTCATCAAAAATCTCAGTTTCAAGGCTTAGCGCTTCCATGTTTTTTAATACGCGCTGTTTAAGCGTAATCTCTGCTAAATCTTCCGTATTTCTTTTTAATGTATGCTCACAGTAAGAACCACCATCGATGTAATGAAAAAGAAATGGAGGCAGTTTCGCTTTGGCGGCGACACGGTAGTCGGTGGGAGCAGAGATGATCATATTTCAATCCTGTAAAAATTTTAATACAAGCCTTTCTTGCATACTCCAGTATGTTCCATATCTTAAAGAGGGGGCCGCTACTGCCCACAAACCTGCTGGTGCTGCCACAATCGCAAGCAAACACCGACTCTGGTTTACAGCCCTTTTCTTCTTTTTTGTAGCTTCTCCGGGCAGGGGTCCAGCGGGTGCTCACCGGCCTGAGTTTGCCCGGAACAAAACTGCGCGGCTGACCCATAAGCGGGATGCCAGCGAACCCAGTCTGTAGATGGGCAAGGTCAACCGATCCTAACTATATAGCACCCATCGCCGGTGCGCTGAATGTTTGCCTTAAAAAGCGCGACCATTGGCCTTCGAGTAACAGGGTCATCTCGGTTAGTGTGAACAGGCCCTAGCAGACCAGGGCAGATTTCGCTTTTTCTGTGCGCAGGAGCCTGGAAATATAGGCACCAAAATAATCTTATTGGATTGTATTCGGTTTTCTTTAAGGGTAAAGCGGCGTAATATTCAGAGGCATTGCTCGCCATTTCGGGCCGTAATTGGGCAGGTTTCTGTCAACCAACAATAAAAAACCCCAAACGGCCCGGGCAATGTCCAGCAGATTCCTCCCTGCAACAGGAGAACGGTAGCGTGACCTGAGAATAGAGAAAAGGCGCTGACCCAAGGTGCACGAACACCAGGGGCCAGCTAACCAAATTGATACTATGACTATCAAAATGGCTATATGGATAATACGCTAGAAGCCCGCTCGTCTTCAATAAACTGGAACAGTTACAGTAGGTTGGAGCGATTTCCCAGGTCCTGGGAGCGTTGCGTCCGTCTTTTCTGCTTTTGCGTCTACCGTTCCCGCGCACCGCCCTGCACTTCCCCTAAACATCACTTTCCGCGCTTCCCCATCGCGGGACATCACCCTATGGTTTGCGACCCAGAAGGACAGGCCTATGTTGGTTTTAACCCGCCGGATTGGCGAAAACCTCAGAATTGGAACAAACGTATCCGTCAGAGTATTGGGTGTGACGGGTAATCAGGTCAGGGTGGGCATAGAGGCCCCCAAATCCCTGCCCGTGCATCGGGAGGAAATCTATGCGCGCATCCAGAAGGAAAGGGAGTCGGACAATGAAAGTCGTTGAATAATTGACCTGTTTATAACCAGTAACAAATAGGGCCGCAGTAAAGTGTTGGCGCCCTATTCCTTGTCATTGGATGCCTTGATTCCCTGCGAAGCGGGTGGCTGATCTCCCTACAGTGAGGTCAGCCCCTACGCCAATTCCGCCTCCTGCCCCCTTGATCTCTTCACTCTAGGCCGGCAGCTATACGCCGCTGGCGAGGTCCTTTCCCACCGGCCCATACCCCCGGGCAGCCCGGGATACGGGTTTTGCTCTACCACCTCCAGGTGTCCTTTCTGAGCGCCAGCGAGTAGGGTAATGGCGAACTGCCTGGCCCTCCGGGCCGGCCCGCTTGCAGCCTGCCACTCGTCCCCAAAACCCGCCCCCCCAGTACGCTGGCGCCCATACGCCCCGGAACCATAGCCGCCACAAGGCACTTTAGTCGTGTATCCCTGCGCCCTGTCCGCAACCAACTGGGCTTTACCGATTGGCTGCTGAAAGTAAAAACCCGATTCCTTATGGTGGCAATAACACAACAAGGGGGCTTTGGGAGTGGATATACCTCAGGCTAAACCGCCCAAAGTGGTTTTAAAGCCACTTGGCATGATTGTATTAATACTGTCCGTGATTGTTCTCGCCGCCTGGGGAATCCTGGCCAGTCGATCCGACACCATTACCGCAAATATCAATGAACTGGTGATTGACAGTGTCAGGACCGGGCCATTCGTTCGGGATATTCGCGCACCGGGCACATTGCAGCCCCAGACATTTCGCTGGATTGCCGCCACTTCCAGGGCAAGGGTGGAGCAAATTCTTGTCTATCCCGGCGCAAAAGTGGAAGTTGACACTATCATCATGCGGCTCTCGAACCCGACCCTGACCCGGGAACTGGAAAGGGCCACTTACGCCCTGGAGGTCGCACAGGCTGAATTCAATGCTCTGGGAAAACGCCTTAAAAGTGACACCCTGGCCCAGGAGGCGGTGGTAAACGATTATCAGGCCAGGTTCGAAAACGCGGATTTCAGACTCAAAGCCAACGAAGCACTAAAGGACCTGCAGATAGTATCCGCTTTGGATGTCAAAGAAACCAAATTGCTTCAACAACAATACCAATCCCGGCTTCGTATAGAAAAGAAACGTCTGCAACACCTAAAGGAACTTCAGCTGGCCGAATTGGCGGCGAAACAGGCCCAGGTCAACCAGGCGCGAAGTGCACTCAAGCTTCAGCAAAGCCTTAAAAATGATCTCAATGTAAAAGCCGGATTAACCGGTGTTCTACAGTTCGTCCCGGTGGAACAGGGGCAGCAGATAAATACAGGCGATGTTTTGGCCAGGGTGGCCCGGGAAGATGATCTCAAAGCCGAGCTGAGGGTCCAGGAAAGCCTGGTCAAAGATGTGTTATTGGGCCAGAAAGTGGTCGTCAGTGCCGGGGGAAATAGTGCGACTGGCCACATAAGCCGTATAGATCCCGCGGTACAAAACGGTGTGGTTTTGGTAGACGTGATTTTTGATGAGTCAGGCCTCACCGGTTCAAGGCCGGATTTAAGGGTAAATGGCGTAATAGAAATAGAGCGTATACGAAATGCACTAACAATCAGAAGACCTGTGCAGAGCCGGGAAAACAGTAATAACAATCTCTACCTGATAAGCGAAAGCCAGGCAAGGTTGGTCGCCGTCACCCTGGGCAGTGGCTCGATTGACCGAATCCAGGTAACTGACGGACTTAAGGCCGGTGACAAAGTCATTGTTTCTGATGTTTCACAATTCAATGACAGCCCTTTGCTTAGCCTTCAATAATATAGGAATAATCATGAGCCGTATTTTACAAGACATAGGATACGCCTGGCGGGCTGCCATAAAAAAACCGGCAATCAGTGCCCTGATTGTTATTACATTTGCCTTAGGCATAGGCGCAAATAGCGCGATCTTTAGTATGGTTTACCATGTCATGTTAGCACCATTACCCTATCCAGA
This sequence comes from Microbulbifer discodermiae, assembly GCF_040742695.1. Lineage (NCBI taxonomy): Bacteria > Pseudomonadati > Pseudomonadota > Gammaproteobacteria > Cellvibrionales > Microbulbiferaceae > Microbulbifer > Microbulbifer discodermiae. The sequence continues at coordinate 6,170 of NZ_JBFLAB010000073.1, forward strand.
GGGGGATAGACTGTTGCGCCTGCAACAGCATCAACCTGTCGCGGATAGAATGGACTTTGGTTCATCCGTACAGAGCTTTTTTGACTACAGAAGATTAACGACGGGGCTGGAGACCCTAGTTGAATATCATTCCATGCAATTTACTCTTTTAGGCGATGGCATGCCAAAAAGAGTCCAGACGGGTGTTGTCAGTTGGAATTTCTTTAAGATGCTGGGGGTTAAGCCCATATTGGGGCGTGATTTTGTCTATGGTGAAGACGAGCCCGGTTCCGAACCTCTTATTTTGCTATCCCACCGATACTGGCAGGAGCAGTTTGGCGGGAAAGAGGATGTGATTGGCCTTAGCCTTGAAATGAATAATGCCGTGCATAAAGTGATAGGTGTTCTACCACCCATGCCGGCCTACCCGGACGATAACGACATCTATATTTCGGCCGCAAGCTGCCCATTTCGCTCCAGCACGGGCATGATCAACAATCGACGTCCGGGTATGTTGACATTATTTGGAAAGCTCAAAGAGAGCCAGAACCTGGAAAGGGTAACTGGGGAAGTAAATACTATTGCAGGGCAGTTACAGGCTCAATACCCCGATGATTACCCTACCAGCAATGGTTACAGTGCAAATTTGATATCGTTAAAAACTGAAATGATTGGTGATTCTTCCAATACTTTCATACTACTGTTGATTATTTCAGGGTTGGTAGTACTGATTGCCAGCGCTAATGTTGCCAATATAAACCTGGCCAGGGCTTCTTCACGCAGCCAGGAACTCGCCATTCGCGAGGCGATTGGTGCAAGCCCCGGGCGAATAGCACAGCAATTGCTAACCGAGAGTATTTTATATGCCCTGGCTGGCGGAGTCGCCGGCCTGTTACTAGCTTACCCGACGCTTACACTTTTATCTGACTTTGCTGCGGATTATACGCCCCTGGCCAGTGAGGTAAAAATGGATGCTATGGTATTGTTTTTTTCCCTTATTATATCTGTAATTGCGGGAGTGATCAGTGGCAGCGCAGCGGCATTCAGCAGGAGAAACATTAATAGCGCACTGAAGGAGGGCGGGGATAAGGTCACTGCCAGTGTTACAGGACAAAAATGGCGAAGTGGATTGTTAACGGTTCAAATGGCCCTGTCATTTGTTATATTGACCATCTCAGCCCTTGTGACCATGAGCCTGTACAAGCTCAGCAACCAGGAAACCGGCTTCAACGCCGAAAATATTTTGGCGGTGAACCTGGACCTTAACTTCAGCAATTACACCAACGGGCAACAGGTACGCGACTTCACTCGCAATTTACTGCGCGAGGTATCCGCATTGCCGGATAGTGAACAAGTCAGCGTGTCGGCCAGTTTTCCCCTTGCTTCCAATGTACTTGGCCCGATTGATTTCGAGACACAAAGACAAAACCTGGATCGGGATGAGGTGCGGCCAAGAGCAAGGGTGGTCTCCGTTACCCATCAGTTTCACTCCTTGCTCGGCATTTCTCTATTGCAGGGACGCTATTTCAACGCATCAGATGATGAAAACAATCCTGGTGTGGTATTAATCAATCGCAGCCTTGCAAAGCAGTTTTTTCCTGATATCAGCCCCCTTGGTGAGAGGCTGTCTGTTGATGGAGGGCAAAACTGGCTCGAAATTATTGGGGTGGTGGCAGATGTAAGATCCACTGGACTTGATCAAACCGAAGGGATAGCATTTTATGTTCCTTTCATGCAATCCCCTTCAGGCCGCGTCAGGTTGTTGGTTAAGTCACGTATTTCACCCTATGAATTACGAGACCCCATCATAAATATTGTCGGCCTGTTGGACCCCCAGCAAGCGATTGCATCAATACAGTCGATGTCTGATGTAAAAGAAAACTGGCTGGCTACGCCCACATTGATTGCCAGCTTATTGGGCTTGTTTGGATTCCTGTCGCTTCTTATCACCTTGTCAGGCATCTTCGGTGTAGTGTCCTACAGCATAGGCCAGAGATTAAAGGAAATTGGAATACGTATTGCTGTTGGTGCAACGCCTAAATCAATTATGCGGATGATGCTTAAACACAGCATTAGGATGATCCTAGCAGGTATTTCCATTGGACTGATTGGCATGTGGTTGGTTGGCCCTAAGCTTCAGGCGTTTTTGTATCAAACAAACGCTTTTAGCCCGCTTATATACCTGACAATCTTATTGGTTTTGGTCGTGGCAGCTATTTTGGCCGTCACCGCTCCAACCTTAAGAGCGATCAAGCTCGACCCTTCTTCAGCACTAAGAAATGAATAAAATAAAGGAATTGATATGAATGCTAAACAACCCCTGATCAAATTGGAATCCTTATGCCGCTACTTTAATAGCAATGGCTTGGTGACCCGCGCAATTCACAATCTCGATCTCGAAATATATCCTGGGGAATACGTTTCTATCTCTGGTCCATCCGGATGCGGCAAATCCACCTTATTATCCATATTGGGACTGCTCGACGGTGCGACCAAAGGCAACTATTACTTAAAACAACACAAAGTTGAGCACTTCGATCTTTATCAAAAAGCCGCATTGAGAAATAAGGAAGTTGGGTTTGTCTTTCAGGCATTTAACCTGATTGGCGATATGACTATCTTCGAAAATGTGGAACTTCCCCTTACCTACAGTAATGTGAAAAAAAATAATCGAAAGCAACGGGTCATGGAGATACTTGATCAGGTCAATATGGCTCACAGAAAGGACCACTTTCCCGCTCAATTATCGGGCGGACAGCAGCAAAGGGTCGCTGTGGCAAGGGGAATGATTATTAATCCTTCCATCCTTTTGGCAGATGAGCCCACTGGCAACCTTGATTCTGCCAATGGCAAGGAAATCATGGATTTACTGGATCAGTTAAATCAGCAAGGCACAACCATTTGTATGGTGACTCACGATGCCCGCTTTGCACAAAGGGCTACAAGGACTATTAAACTGCTGGACGGACAGTTATTGCAATAATATGCCTATCCATTTATAACAGCGTAACTCCGATTGGTATGAACGAGGAAAGATAACAGGTGGGCGAAAAAGCAAAGAACTATAGGCAGGTTTCGGTCATTCTGCTTTGCCTTGCAATAGGTCTTGGCTGCTATGTGGTGCTGACACAGCTATCGGGAATGTTAACCATTCGCGATTACCAGCCCAACCCTGTGGCTCAGCTCGCATATTTAATGATAAAGGTGTGGTTTCCCTGGGCGCTATTATCCCCACTGGTTTTGTACTTGGCCAGGCGATACCCCATTACTCCTGCAAATTGGTTACCCATGATAGGAGTGCATTTTGTTATATTGATGGCTTTATCATTGTTACAGACTTCTGTGATCAGTTATCACTATCATTTTTTCGAAACCATGAGTGAGTCAATGGTAGGCTACCAGCCGTGGCAACATATAGGCCATTTTTTGTTTGGTGACTACCTGTTTCTTTTTCATTTTATTATTTATACCATATTTGTTGCCAGCCAGAACTTAAGCAATTTTTATAATTTTGCTGAAGAAAAGGAATTGGAGAGCGAAACCCTGAGAAGACAATTAGCTGAGTCAAAGTTGCTCGCATTGCGCATGCAAATTAATCCTCACTTTTTGTTTAATACATTGAATATCATATCGGTACTAATACTCAAGGAAGAGAAACAGCAAGCTGCTGCGTTGCTGGAGAAATTGTCAGCTTTTTTTCGTCAGACACTGGAGAGGTCAGAAACTCAATGGGTTCCGCTAAAGACTGAAATAGATATTATCGAGCAATATCTGTTTATTGAAAGAGCACGTTTTGGCGAACGATTAAATGTAATAATGGATAATGATGACAATGCGCTGTCTATCACCGTTCCGTCGATGATTTTGCAACCCCTGGTCGAAAACGCTATCACTCATGGTCTGGGTGAGAAAATCCGATCAGGCACACTGATGTTGAGATGTGAACTGATTGATGATTTTCTGTTAATACAGATTGTCGACGATGGCGTGGGCTGCAATTTTGCAGGCAAGGACTACAATCCTGGGATTGGCATAGAGAATGTGCGGCAAAGATTGATTCAACTTTATGATAATGATCATTTGTTCAACCTGAAAGGAGAGCCTGGCAAGGGTGTAACCGTCACGATGAAACTGCCAATAAGGAAATTTAGGGAGCATAAGCAATGACTATCAGAGTTCTCATTGTTGATGACGAGCCTTTGGCCCGTGATGGTGTAAAATTACATCTTGAATCCCAGGGCGATATGGAAATCATAGGGGAGTGTTCAAATTCAGCACAAACAATAGCCTTTATTAACAGCCACCAGCCTGATCTGGTTTTTCTTGATATCAAGATGCCTGGTAAAAGCGGCTTTGATGTTATCAAGGAGGTGGGTGCAGACAAGATGCCACTGGTTATTTTTATGACCGCTTATGACCAGTATGCTATTGCGGCTTTTCAGATCAATGCCCTTGATTACCTGTTGAAGCCAATAAATCCCACCTTGTTTCACGAAAGCCTGAACCGAGCACGTAGTGAGATTAAGAAAAAACAGATAACGCATTATTCGCAGCAGCTCAATAATCTTCTACAAGGGCTAAACACCGAATCTGATGAGGTTGATACCCAAAATTCACAGCGAATTATTGTGCGCTCTCATGGCCATGTCTATTTTATCCGCCCGCAAGACATCCAATGGGTGGAAGCAAAAGGGGATTATGTCACTGTACATACTCACAACCGAAAACATTTACTGCGCGATACCATGCGCAATATGGAAAAACGGCTCGAGAATGCTGGCTTTCAGCGAATCCATCGGTCGCTGATTGTGAAGGTAGATAGCATTGTCGAATTAACGAGTCTCGATTCTGGCGATTATGAAGTAGTAATCGAGGATGGCACAACACTTAAACTCAGCCGCTCCTATCGCGATACTTTATTTGCGTATTTGGACCCCGCTTCTGTTTTGTAATCAGGCCTCAGCAGTCATTTCCTCAGGATTTTTCCTGGAAGAATCCGTAGGGATCAAATCGATAACTTTCGCACTATAAATCACACCAAATATGCTGTGGCGATATCCCCTACTTTTAGGTTGGCTCACGCTCCTGTCCCGCAACGGTTATGGGCCCTAAGCCTGTCGGGTCATTGGGAGCACCTTGCGGGAACGGCCCACAACCAACTCCTTGTTGAGGCCTCGGACGCTTTCGTAGTCTGAAGGGAGGATTTCGCCTCTCTGTTATGGCTCCACCACCGAGCCAAATCGCTAAATGTGGCATCGCTTGCTGCCTTACTACATTTGGGAATGCCCCAGCGACAAAATACTGGGGACCGCCCACCAGTTCGGAAGAAAATAGTCACCTGCTGGCCGGCGGAAAATAATCCATCACTACAACCATCAAATCACCGTAAGTAAATGCCCACTCTCATACTATTGGATTGAAAGGAAATGACTCATAGTCACCCCGCATTGGTGACTGGTTTCCTCCAGGCCCGCAAGTCCCTACAGGAACTGGTTTTGAACTTCAGCAACCGGGGCTAGGGAACAGCGCCCGCATCCCGCCCCGCCACCAAATCGCTGCCCCAGGCAACCCCTGAAAACCCCACGAACCCAGTGCTCTCGCGCTTTTGCTTATCTGGGCCATCTCAGTTAACCTAATCCGGCTCCACCAAATCCAACGATTATTTGATGGGATTATTTGTCCGGCAACTAAATTAATTGCCGGACAAATGTGGTTACAGGGACGTGCCACAGCCGCGCGGAGGCCGGTACAAGCCCGTAATATCCACGTCATTCCGCGTAATTTCGCACTTTCCTTAGGGCCGCTTCAATCGATGTGGGATCATCTATTGGGTTGCCGGGTTGATAGTTGTGAGGGTCGAGTACTCATACGCTATCAGTGGTGTCAAGCTAATCAATGCGACCCATGTGGATGCCTGTATGTACTGTCTGACCGATGCCCTTAGCAATTGGGCCCAGCGCCGCTATGCGGATTTGAACGGTACCAGACGCATCACCTTGGTGCACAGCGAAGCCTTGGCCAACTGTGTGATCGCCAAAGCTATTGCTAAGATACCAGTAGCTATGACACCGGTGAGACTTGCTGGGAGGGCTATTCACAACCCAGTTATACAATAGCTTAAATCTCCCGCTCGAGGTCTCTACAAAGGAGTCGGTAACTGAGAATTATTTACGATAGTTGGAGCCACTAGTCAGCGCGCCAATCGCCCTGGCGACCACTCCCAGAGTCCGGAAATAAATGAGAGAACAGAAAAACAGCCTGTTATTGATGGATTACAAATTACAAAAAGAACTCCAAGGAATCGATATGCACTTTACCAAATCCGTCCTCGCGGGGGCGCTGAGTCTGCTGGTGGCCCATGGCACCAGCGCGGCTGTCACACAACAGAACTGGTCCTATACCTACACCGCAGCGGGCAAGATGGAGACCGCCAACGGCCCGCGCACCGATGTCTCCGACATCACCACCTACGGCTATGATGCTAACAACCGTCTCACCAGCACCACCAATGCCCTGGGGCAGGTGGAGTCGGTGCTCGAATACGATGCCGCCGGCCGGCCTCTCAGGGTGCAGGATGCCAATGGCCTGCAGATTCATTTCACCTATACCCCCCGCGGCTGGCTGAAAACCGCCACGGCCAAGGCGACTGCTGGTGATCGGGTTACCAGCTACACCTACGATGCCGTGGGCCAGGTCACCAATATCGCCTACCCGGATGGCTCCGACATCAGTTTTGAATATGACGACGCCCGCCGCCTCACCGCAGTGGAGAATGCCCTGGGCGAGCGGATGGAATATACGTTGGATGCCGCCGGCAATGTACTGCAGGAAAAGATTTATGCCGCCGACGGCACCACCCTGGTGCGCTCTGTCAGCCGCAGCTATGACGAGCTGAGCCGCCTGATCGATGTGGATGGCAACAACGCCCAGAACACGGCTATCGCCTACGACAAGAACGGC